>NZ_JADYXD010000015.1:0-107767 GCF_015864475.1 Pseudoalteromonas sp. SWXJZ10B | reverse complement strand
GCCGGTTTAGCGCCAAATGAATCTGAGGTTAGATATCAAGATTCTAAAACTGTGGCCAAATTTTATTGACCACTACACACATCAACACGCAGGGCGGGCGAGCAAAGCGACTCCTGCTGTTAAAATTATAAAAACCTACGCTCTACGATGAGTGCGCAGCATTTTCACTATGACTCTCCACCGCTGAAGGTATCATGACATCACACAAGCATTAAGTTGTAGAGCTCCCGAACCTAACGAGCTGGGCTTTTTACATTTTTAGAAAAGTGATTCAGGTATTCCTCTAGAGCGAAGCGTCTCTCAGTGAATAATCTACTTAATTTAACGAGTTAAAGTGGCATCGCCGCATCGCCGATGCGAGTGTAGTTTTTCACTGTGACTTCCTAACGCTGAGGGTACTATTGCACTGTACAAAGCTTCGAATTAAAGAAAGTCCTAACCTAAATAGTCGTTTTTTTGCATATATAGAATGTAAAAATATGAGTGAATAATATCAATTCAAATATATAAGCAGATTGGTATTATATAAAAAGTATGAGATCCTCATAAATCAAAGTTATTTTAAATTAATGGTATGAGTTAATGATTACTCGTTAACAAACTACTGACTTAACTTGTTTATGAAGGCAATGAATACTAATATAATTTCATGACCTTATAACTAAAATTTATTGAGTTAGTTGTTTTAAAATTACTACCAATAATGATTGTGAGCTGTAACTAGATGCCCTATGAAACATTTTTAGATGACTCTACTTCGCTAGTTGAATTTACACGTATTTACTTAGCTATTTTTTATACTTTTGTTGCGGGGTTTTATACATTTAGAATTATTTATAAAAATAGAGACACACCATCAGGCGTTATTTATCCCGGAGATAAGTTTTGTACTAGTTGGTGGAACCATATGGTTTTTAAGTTTTTCAGGGCTGCTATTTGGTTTATATGTGTAATTAGAGTGTTTGTACCTGAGTTAGATAGCTACCTTGGGCTATTTCCAATTCTCAATGGCTGGCCAGGTGTATTATTTGGCGATATTTTATTGAGTGCAGGTTTTATTTTGACGATGTTTGTACATTTTCATATGGCAGCACTTTGGCGTTCAGGAATTGATCCTAAGGGACCACATGAGCTTAAAACATCAGGACTATATGAATACTCTAGGAATCCGATGTATTTAGGTGTTGTAGCTGCACAGGTGGGTTTCTTTTTAGCCTTACCTAGTATATTTAGTTTGACCTGTTTGGTTATTGGTTTTATAGCTATATATAGACAGACGTTAGTTGAAGAAGCTCATTTAGCTCATCGCTTTTCAACACAATATAAAGAGTATAAACAACTAGTCCCTCGCTGGTTATAGCTTGGGATTGAGCTTTAAATACATGAAATTTTAACGCAAGAGTAAAGACGTGTTCTGTGTTGGCTTGCTAAAATTTAGCAAGATGGACATAAATCAGATCACTTCTTTTTGTTTTATACCAATTCGCTTAATTAAGTGATCTATTTTGAGGATGGAAAAACGTGTTGATAGCTAGGCAAAAAATTTGCTATTTAGTTGTTCTAAATGAGAATTTTTTAACACAGGTAGCGACACATTCAGCCCCGCAAAATGATTAAGTATTATTGCGGATTGGTATTATATACTTTTTCATAAACTCTTGTTTAGTAATTGCCTTTGAAAAAATGTAGCCTTGAATATAATCGCAAGCAAGCAGCTTTAATAGGTCATACTGTTTTTGTGTTTCAACACCTTCCGCTACCACCATTACATCTAGGTTGTGAGCCATAGTTATAATAGCCTTCACGAGAGCGATACTATTATCGTTTGATTCAATATCGCTTATAAATGAACGATCTATTTTTAAAATATCTATATCTAAGCGCTGTAGATACGCCAAAGAAGAATAACCAACACCAAAGTCGTCAATCGCTATGTCTATATTAATAGTGCTTAAGCGTTTTAATTGTCGCTGTATTGACGAATCTGGATCCATTAAGGTATTTTCAGTGACTTCAATTAAAATAGTGTTGGCGGGTAGTTGGTACTTTTTACTTGCAACAATCCATTCATCCACCCAGCAACCAGCGCGGTCAATTTCAAGAGGTGATGTATTTACACTGACTTGAATTGTCTTTTCACTTAAAACATTGAATAGGACGGTATCTTGAATTGCTTGAGATTTTACCCATTGGCCTATGTCGTTTATTAATCCATTTTTTTCAGCAACAGGTATAAATTCATTGGGGCCTATTAGGCCTCGTTCAGGGTGGTTCCAACGAATAAGGGCTTCAGCTTTTGGTACTGATTTCCCATCAATTGAAAATATAGGTTGGTAATATAATTCAAATTGGTTTTTTACAATTGCAGTGCGTATCTCTTCTATCAGGCGACGCTTTTCTGTGGCTTTTTCTTCGATAGCATAGGAGAAAAACTCATAGCGATTCCGCCCTTTATTTTTAGATAAATACATCGCTTGATCAGCACGTCTAACGAGCTCTTCTACTGTTAAACCATCAGCAGGGAAAAACGTTAAACCTATGCTTGCAGTAACATAGACTGTTTCTTTTTTTATTTTAATGCTCTGCATTAAACTACTTTTTACAGCTTCGGCAATTTTTGATACTTCATCAGGGCTACTTACACCCTCTAAAATTAATGTAAATTCGTCTCCACCTAAGCGTGCTACTGTATCTTTTGTTGTTATACAGCTTTGCAGCCTCGTTGCTACCTGGTGTAATAATAAATCACCGTAGTCATGTCCAAGGCTGTCGTTTACTTCTTTAAAACCATCTAAATCTATAAATATAAGTGCGAATTTCATTCCCTTAATACTTACTAAGCTTTGTAGTTTCTCGTAAAAATACCGTCTATTTGGTAAATCGGTTAACCCGTCTTGGTAAGCATATTGTTGCAACTGAATATTTGCATTTTCAAGTTCATTAGTACGAAGCCTAACTTGGTTTTCTAATGAGCTTTCTCTTTGCTCAATGTTGTATAGCATATCGTTAAAACAAGAAGTTAACTGTCCGACTTCATCTTGTGATAGTTGTTTAGCGCGTAAACTATAATCATGTGACGTTGTTATTTTATTTGCTGTTTGTGCTAAATATAAAATAGGGTTTAAAAAGCGGCGCCTTAGCAAAAGGGATAAAATGAGGCTGATAGCAAAGGTAAAGACCATCAAAATCATTATAAATTTAAAGTAAAAAGTGATTCTGTCTTGAATGTAACTGTTGTTAGCGCGTATTTTTAATACGCCATAATCATGCATATCGAGCTGAAGGGGGGTATTAACCTCAATGCTTTGTTCTATTTCTTCATTTTCGGCTTGAGCAACAACAAGTTGTTCACCAGTCATACTCGTTACCATTATACTAATAACATCTGAGCGTATAAGTATTGGGTTTATAAGCTCTTGTACTGCATCTATATCATTAAACATAAGTGCAGCAGTTATATTGGGTGAAAGCATTTTAGACAGCGACCCCAGGCTTTCTATTTGTTCTTCTTTAGCGCTGGTGATTTCATAAGCACTAAATACAATGGTTACTGTAGCGGTTGATACAAGTGCGACACTCATTAAGATGAATAATAATTTTTTGCTCATTGTATTTAATGCAAATAGTTTTTTCATTGCATTACCTATCTACAACGCGTGCAAGTCGTAGTACTTTTGAACTCATAGTAATGCCTGCATCTTTAAGCTGTTGTGGTGCAATTTCAAAGCGAATTTTACCACTGGAAAGAAAGAATCTGATATGGCCGCCATTTTCAATAAATGAGTCTGTTTCACCAATGACCATAATATTTTTTAGATCTAAAGGAGTTATGTTTTGCCACTGAGCAAATGTATCTGAGGTGATAAATAGCATGTTACAGGCAGATGTTGTGACTTCATCAAGAGTGACTAATTTATTATGTAAAGGTAATTTTTTTATAGTGCGATTTTTTAGAGCGGTGTTAGCCACATCAATAAAGTATTTATCAGGGCTACAAATAGTAAATTGATCAAGGGGCTCTAAATGAGAATCCCAGTGTCCAAAACGTGCAAAGTTATACAAGAAGCCTGCTTTTAGCATGTATTCTTTTTCAACAGCGTCAACGCTGGTACTTAAAAGTACCAAGGCTATTAAGCTTCTGTGAATTAGGCTTCTTAATTTAATCATCTAATTAGCTTAGAAATTTGCTGAAATTGTAAACGTAATACATTCATCAATATAGTTTGGTAATGTATAGGTTTCGCGCGTATTACTGTACTCAATATGTGAACCTGAAAATAGGTTTTTACCCGAAACTGCAGTAGACCACACAGGCGTAGCCTGCCAATTCCAACTAATATCTAACGTTGTGTAATTATCAGTATTATATGCATTTGAGTTTACTGCTCGTAATGTCGCAAACACGTTATGGTTGGTTAAAAAAGAATAATCGGCTTTTGCAAATAACTGCCTGTTTTTAGAGTCATACCCGATAGCGGGCTCTACTCTAGGAGGTAAATCGTAGTTATAATCGGTGTAACTATAACCAAACTCAGTATTGAGATTATCAATTGGTTGCCATGATACTACTAAGTCGAACCCTTTAGTGGTTGTGTCTGCTACAGATGCAAAGTCTAAATCTATACGAGTCATTCTTAGTGCTTGAAATACTTCTGGAATTCTCCCTGCTAGAAATAAATCAAGTATAGGAGTGAATTGTTCAGCATGTGTATTCATATCAATAACCGCTACGTTTTTAGCATCGGTATAATAAGTAGAAAGATCCAATGACCAATCGTTAGCAGTAAAACGGTAGCCTAATTCATAAGATAGATAGTTTTCTGATTTAACTTTGTCATTACCATTTAGGTAGGTTGCAATTCGGTAGTCGTCTATTTGGTCAAAGCCTGAACTTAAACCGGTAAGATCTTTAATTTCTGTACCATTAACTTTAAAGTTATCGTTAAACTCAATTAGAGTAGGAGTTCGAACACTTCGTGATACAGCACCCCATACAATGTTGTTGTCGGCTGGCTTATAAATAAGTCTTGCTGATGGTTGATTTTCCCACCCAGTTAAATCGTTATGGTCAAGTTTAGTACCAATAATAAAGTCAAGGGTATCAGGAATCACATTGTACTGAGCTTGGACAAGTACACCATATTGTGTGAGGTTATCGAAGTCTTTATCACTATCTAAAAATACGCTTTCTGCGAAAGATATAGAATTGTATCGGTAGTTCAACCCCCAATCTAACTGTAGAGATTGATATATAAAGTTCATCTGATAATCAATATCTATCGATTGAAAGTCTTCTTTAATATAATTTTGAGAGCCATTTTGTTTAAGCCAAGAAACTTGTAGCATCTGGTTTGCATCTGGCGACATTCTATTTTCTAACCTTGCCATTATGCGTGAGTCTGTTCGTTTTAAATCATCCGAAAATGCAATGTTTGCGTTGGTTTCATCTATAACGCCTCGATAGTTTTGGCCAAGTTTTGAGTGAGTTATATCGCCTTGAAGTAGTGCTGACCACTCATCACTAGGGGTAAAGTCAGCCCTAAAACCTAAAGAATTTTGCTTGGTTGTATCGCTTGGAGTGAGTGAAATTCCTTTTTTTGACTCATTGGCATCTTTTAAGTGGCCGTAAACTCGGTAACTTCCTTTGTTACTTATATCACCACCGTAGCGAAGGTTTGCATCAGCATTTATTTGGTTACCAGTGGTTATATTTGCGTATCCACCGCGAGTATCAATACTATTTTTAGTAATAATGTTAATTACACCATTATTTGCGTTGCTACCCCAAAGTAACCCGCCTTGTCCGCGTATTACCTCAATGCGTTCAATATCGTACAAAGGCACGTTTAGGGTTTCCCAGTAAACTGCCGCAAATTTTGGGGTATACAAGCTTTGCCCATCAATCATTACTAACAGTTTGCTTGAAAAGCGAGAGGCAATGCCTCTTGATGAAATAGCCCATTGATTATTATCGAGCTGACGTACAATTAAACCAGGCACCATTTTGAGTGCTTCGGGAACAGAGGTTGCTCCAGATTTTGTTATTTGCTCTTTACTTAAAACGTAAATAGATGAAGCGGTATCAAATGCTGATTGCGCTCTTTTCATTGCAGAGGTTGCTTGCACATCCATACCCATTAAAGCATCAAGATCGAGATCTTCATCTTCAAACGGCTCAGCCGTTATAAGAGGGCACACAAAAAGTAATGGCCAAAATAAACGTTGTGATATTTTCACCCAAAAGTCTCCTGCGCAATCAAAAAATCAAAAACAATGACTGTTTTTGTAATACATGTGATATCACACAATATTAACATACATTAACAGCGTAAAAGTATAAATGCGATTAAATCAAAACAACTAATTTTGTAGTAGTTAAAAAATTTAACTTCGGCCAATAAAACAGTAAAATTTAAAAAATAAAGTAGATACATTTTATACAATTACATTTATTAAAGAGTCAAAAAATAGAAGTTACTGAGAGTTATATGATTATATACTATTTAAAATTTAGTCTATTTTTGAAGGACTTCAAAGTATTTTGCGCTTATTGATTATTTAACTTTGCATATCATGCTTTTACAAGGGCGATATTAATTATACGTGCACGATTAATCTAACTTTGTATTAACTATTATTGTAGTTTCAATTACCTTTGCTTTTATTAAAGGTATATAGAATACTTAAATTCGCTTGGTTTTGCTTTGAAGGCACCAAAGTATGGAAAAAAATGAATTAATTAATGTAGAAGAAGTACTCGATTTAATGCTTGATGCGGTATGCGTGGTAGATAAACAAGGCACATTTGTTTTTGTAAGCGCAGCATTTGAGCAAATTTTTGGTTATACGGCCGACGAAGTTGTAGGCAAAAAAATGATTAACTATGTTTACGAAGGTGATCATTATAAAACGCATAATGCCGTAACTTCGCTGTTGTCTGGCGGAATGGTGAACCCTCGCTTTGAAAACCGTTGGATGAGAAAAGATGGTCAAGTAGTTCATATATTATGGTCTGTTCGTTGGTCAGAGCAACATCAAGTAAGAATCGCTGTCGCGCACGATATAACTGAACGTAAAGTAATGGAAGATCAACTCCATTATATGGCACGGCACGATGTGTTAACTGGCCTACCAAATCGTTCTTTATTAATGAATCGATTAGAAAAAGTAATTATTAGTGCAACCAGAGACAACACGTTTTTTTCTTTACTGTTTATAGACATAAATGGCTTTAAAGCAGTAAACGATACTCACGGACATGAAATTGGCGATAAGCTTTTATGCGCTATAGCAAAAAGGCTTTCAGCGTCAGTAAGGCATTACGACACAGTAGGGCGTTTAGGCGGAGACGAATTTTTAATTATTTTAGATAACTTAAGTTCTAGCCACGAAACCGTCAGAATAAAAAATAAAGTCCTCACTGAGTTTAAAGCCGTCTTTAAGTTAGATGACGTACTACTAAATATTTCACCCAGTATAGGAATTGCAAACTACCCCGAGCACGGCCAAACAGATCACGAACTCATAAAGTATGCTGATCAAGCTATGTACAAAAATAAACAACGAGGCTTAGATAACGTAACCTATTTACCTCAATAACTAAGCTGAACTATCACCTTAGGTTAAACAATAGTCACAGCGTCCTTAACTACAATGCCTTACTTGCCGACATATTTTTTAATATCGGTTTGCCAGTGCTGCGCTAAAAAATCTATAAATGCTCTTACAACAGTTTGTTGGTAGTTCCTTGATAAATAGGCTGCCCACAAATTATGTCCAGATGATAATGAAGGCGATTACCGTATCGGCAGTAATACATTTTTTACGAATGATGCAGGCGAAAGCAAGGTATAGGTCACTGATTATGCAACTGCAATGGTTGATGAAGCGCAAAATGCAGCGCACGTAAATCAGCATATTGGTATTGCCTACTAATATGGTTACTAATCAAAAGCGTTTGATTATTTAGATATAACAATACTGGCTCATAAGGTTAAAATAATTTAATCTGAGCGTATTAATTCTTATTAAATTATTTGCCTTATGAGCCTTCTTTTTTCTCTTGCGTTAGCAAGCCTTCCCGCTTTACCAGAGCCAGTTGCTAATAATGCTGTGGCTAAAGTTACAGTACAAAACCAAACCTATTTTTTAAGCTTTATGGGGCTGGGGGGCGATAAACAATACTCGTCCGTACATAACAAAGTGTGGGCGCTTAAAGTTGGCGATTCACAGTGGCAATCTAAAACTGGTGTGCCTTCAAGCTTGCCATTAAAAGGGCGCTTAGCAAGCACCGCAGTCGGCTTAGGCGAGTACGCTTATGTTTTTGGCGGCTATACGGTAGCAGAGGATCATACTGAAGTTTCAAGCCCAGACGTATATAAGTACGACGTAATAAAAGATACTTACACGCATCTTGCAAGTATGCCAGTACCCGTAGACGACAGTGTAGCGCTTAGCTATAAAGCGCGTTACATTTACTTAATTAGCGGCTGGCATAACGACGGCAACGTAAATTTAGTACAAGTGTACGACACACAAAATAATACATGGCAACAAGCCTCGCCATTTTTAGGTGAGCCCGTATTTGGCCAAGCTGCTGCAATTAGCGATAATACCATTGTTATTTGTGATGGTGTTAAAACACAAGCAAATCCAGATTCGCGTCGCTCGTTTGCAGGCGTAGCACAGTGCTTAAAAGGCACTATAGATTCAACTAATCCACAAAAAATAGATTGGCGCACGTTGCCACATCCAACGGGTACTGCTCACTATCGAATGGCAGCCACCAGCTATAACGGCAATATTTATATGCTGGCAGGCTCTAATAACCCATATAACTACAGCGCAATAGGCTACGACGGCAAGCCTGCACCAGCAAGCAATCATGTTTGGCGCTTTAGTGTTGATAAAAACGAATGGCAGGTTTTATCACCGGTTGACGTAAAAAGTATGGATCACCGTGGTTTACTTGAGCACAACGGTGTTTTATACCGAATTGGCGGTTTTGATAATAACCAGCAAGTAAGTGCTAACGTACTCGGTTACGAGGTTCAAAAATGAACACCCTTTACATTACCGGGGCGGGAGTCAGCGCAGCCAGTGGCATTCCTACATTTCGAGGGGAGGATGGTTACTGGACCATAGGCAGTAAAAATTATACGCCTATGGAAATGGCAACACGCGCAATGTACCAAAACGCTCCTAAAGAGTTTTTAGCATGGTACTACCATCGCTTTGCAACGTATCGTAACCATGGCCCAAACGACGTGCACCATTGGCTAAGTGACAAAAACCTAATTACTCAAAATATAGATGGGCTTGATGGCAAAGCAGGTAACAAAAATTACATAGCTATACACGGCAGGCTTGATCAAATGACCTTGTTTCATGAGCAAGGCGACGATGTAACGCCATTTACCGCTCCGTGGGAAGATGTTGATGAAAGCCGCCTGCACAACTCTTTATTTGAAGTGTTTAATATTAAAAACCAAGCACCCGAGCTTAATCATTCTTTTAAACCCTTTGTTTTGCTGTTTGACGAGTACTACACCGAGCTTTATAGAATTAGCGAAGCGCAAAAGCGTATGAGCAACGCCGATAAAATCGTATTTATGGGTACCTCGTTTAGCGTTAATATTACACAAATGGCAATAGAAATAGCCCGCGATTACAACATTCCCATTGAAGTTGTAGACCCCGAACCAGCTCATATTTTACACCCTAATGTAAGCTATAAAAAAATGACGGCACTGGAGTACATTCAAAACAACTAAAGTAAGCGCGTTATGAGTATTTAACGCGCAATCTTTAATGTTATTTACAATTTTGCAAAGTTTTTATCTCTCCAGTTATACATGTTGTTCTATAATATTAATTAGCAAAAGCAATCGCTTTATAAAAGCATAATAATATACAAGAGACATAAATGAGTGATTTAACCGCAATAGCCAATTTATCAATACTTTTAGTAGAACCTTCAGACGTTCAACAAAAAATAATTATAAAATCGTTATTAGATAGTGGCGTTAAACAAGTAGAAACGGCAACCACACAAGAGCAAACATTAGCACTGCTTATTAAATACCAACCAGATTTAGTAATAAGCGCCATGTATTTGGCCGATGGTACGGCCGACACCTTATTGCAAAAAATCAGATCAAACCCAAGCACCGAGCATCAACCGTTTATGCTTGTATCAAGCGAGCGAAATAAAAAGTATTTAGAGCAACTACGTCAATCGGGTGTATTAGCCATTTTACCAAAGCCTTTTAGTGCAACCGCAATTACACGCGCACTTAAAGCCACGCTAGACATAATTAGTGAAGAAGAAGTAGAGCTTGAACATTTCGATGTAACATTACTACGAGTATTGGTTGTAGATGACAGTCGCTTTGCGCGCAAGCACATTATTCGCGTACTTGCCGGTATGGGAATACCTGCACCAGTAGAAGCTGAAAACGGTAAAGAAGCTATTGAGCACTTAAACAACCAATCGTTTGACTTAATAGTAACCGACTACAACATGCCAGAAATGGACGGACGGGAACTAACAGAAGCCGTTAGAAGCTCAAATAGCTACTCACATATTCCTATTTTAATGGTGAGCTCAGAGGCAAACGACACCCACCTAGCTAATATTGCTCAAGCGGGAGTTGATGCTATTTGTGATAAACCATTTGAACCGGCCACAGTGCGAGAATTACTGTATAAAATAATGTCTTAAAAGTAAGTACAAGCGTAGGACGGTTATTATTTGGCCTACGCTCATCTTTAAAATACATTTACTATTACAGTTTTCCTAATCTATAAATGAGTAATGCAGTTTTTTTAATGTTTTTATCAAGGCTGGTTAAATCGGCTGTTTCGTTTTTAGTATGCGCGCCGCTGCCCATCAAACCTAAACCATCAAGTGCCATATCAACATGGCTTGCCGCAAACGAAATATCAGCTGCACCTGCGTTGCGAGGGTTGGCGGCTACTACTTTGTTGAAGCCTAAATCGTGGCTTGCGTCGCTGTACAATTCTAATAGCTTTTTATTGCCATCAGTTAATGCCATTGGTGGGTAACCATCTTCAAAAATAAGCTCAGCTTTACTGCCATTTAAACTGTTGCTAGCAATGAGTTGCATTGACCTTATTGCATTTTCGAATTGTTTTGGCGAAAGTGCGCGTAAATCACCTGCAACATGCACGGTTTGTGCTATTACATTACTTTTACCAAATGCCGTTGCTGACGAATTAGCGCTGTCGTAGTCGGCATTGGTACCGCCCACAATAAGCCCCGGATTAAATGTTAAGTTAGGTTGCGTGGCAAGTTGTTCTCTAAAATCATTTAAAATACGCGATGCCTCGTAAATAGCGCCATAACCAACGCTTTCGCTAAATATTTGCGAGGAGTGCGCCGCATTGGCCGTTACGTTTAGCGTCCAACCGGTATAACCACGGCGCGCCGCCATCGCTGTTTTTATATTGTTATCGCCATTTTCATAGCCAAGCGCTACGTCGGCCCAAATTGCGGCATCAACAATAGCTTGTTTAGATAAGCTAAGCGGGCGACCGCTGCTTTCTTCATCGCCAGTCAGTAATACTTTTATGCTTACATTTTCGAGTAAGTTAAGGGCTTGTAAGCTTTTAAGAGCGGTAATTATTATCGTGTTGCCGCCTTTCATATCGGCAACGCCTGGGCCACTGGCTGTATCGGCATCAAGCTGTTTATAAGTTGTAAAGTTATCGTTTTTGGCAAATACCGTATCTAGATGGCCGATCATCAGTATTTTTATTGCATTGGGATCATCACTCTCATGGGTTGCTAATACATGCCCTGCGCGGTTAAACGCACTGCCATCAAGCCATTCTACTTTAAAACCAATAGCTTTAAGCTGCTCGCTTGTCAGCGCACCTACTTTTTTTACACCTTCAATATTAAGCGAACCGCTATTAATATTTACGGCTTGCTCTATTTGTTGCAGAGCTTGGGGAATATTTGTATCGACCTGTTTTACTATTTCACGCTCGTTTTTATCAAGCGCCGCATGGCTTGTAAGCGGCAGGGTACTAGCAAGGGTCAGAATAAGTGCATGGCTAAATTTTAAAAATGACATAACAGCATAATAAGTGAGAAATAAGAGTATTTAATATGAAGTAAAAATACACAGGATTCAATAGGAGTAGATTGTGATTTTTAACTAATTTTATAAGTAATAACGAGTTACAAGTTTAATAATTATGGGGTGTACGCGTTATTGGTTTAAACACAGATATTTAAAATATAACCTTTTAACTAATAATCAAGCTGTATAACTAAACAACGATTTGTCTGATATTACTGATCTCCACCAATTTGGTGGTTTTGCTGTATTTAGAAAAGATAAGGCTAAGCTAACTATCTGTTTACAGTTGTTTATTTTATAGCTAGGATAAAATCATTGTAATACAGGTACACTTATCGGTTTGTAAAACGACAAATGTTGTAGGCTAAATTGTCAAATTCCAGAGGAGGGTATAGTGAGTAATCAACCAGAACATAAGGATTTTTTGACTTGGTGGAAAGAGGACTTTGGCCCAGGATTGATTGCTACTCGTAAAGCTCTGGAGCCACACATTAAGCAATGGCAGCAAATTGCGGTGGCTGTGAACAAAGCGTTATCTAAGTTTATCGAAGAGCATAGAGAAAGTATTGAGTTATGGATTCAATTCGCTGAGGTTTATCCTCAACTTGAGCCTTACATAAATAACATCACTTATGGGTTAAATGATCCTGACTTTGAAATTGCGAATGACGTTGTTGAATTAGCACATATTTTTGAAACTATAGATCTTCAACAAGACCCCAGTGCAATTTCTCTTCTTGATGTAATATCTGGCGAAGCTTTTCAATCCTCACTTATTAATTTTTATTCCAATTTGACACTAGATGAAAATCGATTGCCTTTAATAAAAGAAGCTTTGGAATTACATAACAGTGGTCACTATGCTGGTAGTATTTGCTTGCTCTATGGACAGATTGAAGGTGTTCTCACGGAATCATTTGAGAAAGCTAATTACATCATTATAAATCAAAGGAAAACAAACCCAGTCAAAGAAGACGGTTCTGTTAACAATAAATCTAATTTAACGGGTTTAGTGCCTAAGCTTGAACACGCAATAACTCGACAAGATCAACTGCAATCATACTATTCAAAAATTAAGACATACGAGCTTGTTGCAGGCGACTCGGAAGAAACTATTCCTAAAACGAGAAATAAAATTCTTCACGGTAGTGAAGTTAGCTTTAATACAGAGAAACGCAGCGCTCAACTGATTTTGTGGCTTTACTCCACAATATTGCAAGTCCGAGTGCTAGGAATTTAACAAGCTCAGTCACAGCGATGGCTTTTCCGTTGAGGCTTCGTCTTCATTACAAAGCCACGCGTGCCTCGGGCGTTATATGTACATGGAGATAGTATGAATTCTAAAATTGAATTATGGGATCACAGTAGTAACTACATATTTGGTGAATTGAAGCCTAATAATAAAATCGAATTGTGGGATCATAGAAATAATTATATTTATGGTGAATTAAAAGGCACTAAGTTTGAATTATGGGATCACGAGAACAACTACATATACGGTGATTTAAAAGGGAAAAAAATAGAACTTTGGGATCATGGAAATAACTACATTTATGGTGAATTAAAGTAATTTTTTAAGTTCTCAGTACGTGTACAAAAACTTTAGACGACCAATGCTCTTATTTCATTTTTTCAGTGTGCATTAAAAATGTATTCGATATTAACAACCATCAGGTTTAACGCTATAGGCATTAAACCTGATGGCCCTAACTTAACGAGCCAACGTTAATTAGTCGGCATTAAATAGATTTCGCGTACGCTGTTGCGCTGGTTTGCTTCTATGGCAAATAATACGGCGTCTGCTACATCTTGTGGGTCGAGTTTATCGGGTTTAGCTTCATCAAAAAACGGAGTGTTTACTATGTGAATTACAGTGACACCCAACCTAAATTTTGTAATGCTTTAAAAACGCTTAGAGTTAATTACAGGATCTTGTTTTTAATTGAATTTGGCTGTTGGCGTTATTTTACAGTCTCGTTAGTTGCCAAGGATAATTATGCGAACACTTCAGCTTTTAGGTTTTATACTTGCGATTGCCGGGTTTATTTTAGGCTATGTGATGCTAGCCCCAATTGATGGTGAAGCATCCGACGCTTCAGCAGGAGGTGCAGGCATAGGCATTATGTTTATGGTGTTACCTATGCTTGGTTGGTCTGCGTTAATATTAGTGCCCTCTTCAGTAGCATTGTTTTACCATAAAGTAAGAGAACGCACTTATTTCAGAGGTGATTTTTGGCTAAACCTTTGGAAAGTAAATCTAATTATTTCTTTTGGATATATTGCCGTTGCTCTATATTTTGCTTACATATGGTTTAAGGGCAGCATTGGCAATTAATAAGACTTTAAATGCCTAATACCTTTAATTCATTCTTACCTACTAACATCTAACCCAAGCTAAGCACTAATAACCATCAGGTTTAATACCATTAGCATTAAACCTGACAGCCCGAACTCAACCAATCAACGTTAATTAGTCGGCATTAAATAAATCTCACGTACGCTGTTGCGCTGGTTTGCTTCTATTGCAAACAATACCGCGTCGGCTACATCTTGTGGGTCGAGTTTGTCGGGTTTAGCTTCATCAAAAAATGGGGTGTTTACCATACCCGGTGCTATGGTGGTGCAGCGGCCATTCCACTCGCTCATTTCCTCAGCTAAGTTTTGTCCAAACCCATAAGCAAACCATTTAGTTGCACCGTAAATAGAGCCGCCAATTGGCTTACGGCCAGCGGCAGAGCTGGTTAATATAAAGTGACCTTTGTTTTGGCGTAAATGCGGCAGGGTTAATTTTGCCGTCCACAGTAGGGCTTTAATGTTTATGTCGATCATGGTTGACCACTCATCAGGGTCGCCTTTTTCGGTGCCTGCGGTTGAAACACCCATACCCGCATTAGCAAAGGCTACATCTAACCGACCAAATTTTTCAATGCCTTTGGTAACTACGTTTTCAAGCGCAGTAAAGTCGGTTGCATCTGCGGCTACGCTAAGTGCGTTATTTGAGCCTAATGACTCTACTAACTCAGTTAACTTATCTTCGCGTCTAGCGGTAAGTATTACTTTATGACCATTATTTACAAGGGTTTTTGCGGTTGCTTCACCAATGCCACTTGAAGCGCCGGTTATGAGTACTATTTTTTCTTTTGCCATAAATAACCTCTTTTTTAAGTTAAAAACTTAAAATCACCATACCAATAAACGATTAACCTACATTGAATAGTCGCTATAAATTTGCCGTAAATAGGTGTGCTTTACATCTCAAAAATCATGGTTTTAACGGTGTTTTTAAAATTGAAATAAGTGATTAAAAAAGGTAGGTTTAAATTTTTTATTCTATATACTCGCGCCACTTCTTTTGAAGTCGGTTTTTATTAAATTTAACCATTATTTTGCTGAGTTTCAGCCACATTTATCGGAACAAACATGAAAGATAAACTTTTAGCGTTTTGGCAAAGCCATTCAGAAACAATCATCACTTTAGGTTACAAAGTGGTTTTAGCATTGGCGATTTTAGTTGCGAGCGCGCTTATTGCACGCTCGGTTAAAAAAGCGATTAAAAACTCTAAATCGCCATTAAAAAGAGTGGATAGTACGCTGCTTCCTCTTTTATCGAGTATTGCTGGTTATTTGGTTTATATAATTGGCGGGCTATTTATTTTAGATATTTTTGGCGTTAATACGGCAAGCTTAATTGCGCTAATGGGCGCTGCAGGTTTAGCGATTGGTTTAGCCCTTAAAAATACGCTGAGCAATATTGCTGCGGGTATTATGCTGCTAATACTTAGACCTTTTAAAATAGGCGACTTTGTTGATGCCAGTGGCACGCTTGGTACTGTGAGTGAAATAAACTTGTTTACCACTATTTTTAAAACCACCGACGGCCTTTATATCGCATCGCCTAACGGTAAAGTATGGGGTGGCAATATTAAAAACTTTACCCGTAATGGCAAAAGACGAATGGATATAGTGGTGGGTATTTCCTATGCCGACTCGATTGACGTTGGTTTAAATGTACTTAAAGAATTAGCGGCATCAGAGAGCCGATTACTCGCAGAGCCTGCGCCTAAAGTAATGGTGACATCAATAGGTGAAAGCGCGGTAAACATTCAATTACGCGCATGGACTGTAAATGGTGATTATTGGCAAACCGTGTGGGATCTAAATAAACGCGTTAAAGAAGCTATTGAAGGTGCTGGGCTGAGTATTCCGTTTCCGCAGCGTACTTTGCATATATCGGAGTCGATGGCATCGGCAGTTACGGTAAGTAAAGACGTTTAAATTCTATTAGCATAAGCGCAAATAAAAATAGCGAGCCTTTGCTCGCTATTTTTATTTATATAGACTGTACTAACTGAGCGATATATTAATTTCATTTTTAAAATACTTGATTATGTTTGTTAATAAATTGATAGTTAAATTTAAATAAGGCTATAATATACAAATACTTTTTAAATTAAATTTTGGTGTCAAGGATGGCTGCGAGAAACTCCCTACGTCTATTTTTTCTGTGTGTGTCTATAAATACTTTGCTTGCTTGCGGTGGTGGAGAATCTTCTGATTCTTCCCAACCCATCGAGAAATCTCCCGAAACAGTAACTCAAACATATACTATAACTGCTATTGATGGTTATTTGCGTTCTGCAGTTGTATGGCTAGATCTAAATAATAATGGAAGACAGGATACTGATGAACCTAGCGCTATTACCCAAGCTAACGGTAAAGGAGTACTGACTCTTTCATCTGAAATTAATCCTGAAGATTATAGTGTAATTTTATTTGCTGAAGAGGGTAAAACATTTGATGAAAGCTTAAATAAGGTTGTTAATGAAAACTTTATATTATCTTCACCGAAAGGTGAACAAGTAATTAGCCCTTTAACGACACTTGTTTATTTGAAAAACAGAAAAACGCTTGATATAAACTCCGCTATTTCTCAAATTAGTCAGTTATTAAATGTAGCTCCGCAAAGTTTATTAGAAGACTTTATTATTAAAGGTCATGCTCAGAATGAATCTGTGGCTGCTGATTTAGTTCGCCTTGCTATTATTCCTGGTTCAGAAGCGAAATTGCTTAGTGATATTAATAATAGTGAGAGTGTATTCAATGAACTAAATGAGTACTTAGTGTTAAAAGAAAAAGCGGACAGCCAAATATATATTATTAGAGATAGCACCGGTAAGTTGTCAGGCGATACAGATTTAGATGGTATTGCTGATAGTGAAGATTCAGATATTGACGGGGATGGTGTATTAAATACACAAGATGCTTTTCCATATAATATATCCGAATGGAATGATCTAGATAATGATGGTATTGGCGATAATAGCGATCCTGATATCGATGGCGATAACGTAGCTAATGCCTCAGATATGTTCCCATTTGATGCAACTGAATGGGAAGATTTAGATGGTGACGGTATTGGTAATAATAGCGATCCAGATATAGACGGTGATGGTATCCTCAATGATGAAGATGAAAACCCATACATAGCTGAATATAATTCGATTAAAAACCCAGGTGAGTTAGCTATAGAACAAATGATTGTAGGTGATATTTCTCAAGGTCAATGGCAGTATTTTATCGTTGAAGCACCTGAAAATAGAATACTAAATATTACGTTACTTAATTTATCGGGCGATATTGATTTATACGTAGAGGAAGATGATTTTCCAACCAAATTTGAGTATCAATGTCGTTCTAATTTAGGTACTACTCAAAATGAAAGTTGTGCAATACGTGTTCATCAGGCTACTACTTACAACATTGGTATACTCGCGAAAGAAGGCGCGACTTTTAATTTATTAGCGACGACAGAAAATATTATATATAAAAAGGCAATGCTACTTTTACACGGATTAGCTTCAAGTCCTAGTACATGGGATGCAATGGTAAATGACGATAGCTTTTTTAATGGTCAGTGCCAAATATTAACTAATGACGATAATACTCTTCCAGTAGTTGAAGCTAATAGTGACGGCATTAGCTGTTTTAATTTGGAGTTTGGAGCATTTGATAGAGAAGGCATTCATGCAAGAACAGGCTTAGATGCTAAATCATGTATTAATGCTTTGGGTTGTGATGGTGATTTTACCTCTTTTGAAGGCTTAGGTTACGAAGTAGAAAAGGCTGTAGAGAAAATAGTTGAGTCTTTAGGTGAAGATACTGAAATATTTTTATTTGGGCATAGCCGAGGTGGCCTAGCTGCTCGCTCTTATTTGCAGAATGATGAAGCTATGTATAAGTCTTTTGTTAAAGGGTTCGCAACAACAGGTACTCCACATCAAGGTTCTCCATTAGGGCGTTTTTATCAATATATGAACGACAATTGCATTCCAGAAAGTACTTATCGACAAGATAACGGAAAGTGTGAAGATAACTGGGAAGTTGTTGAGATGCTCGATGGTACAAGAACATATTTTGGGGTTGATTTCGGACTAGATTATCAAATGGACTTGCAATCCCCAAGTATCGATTTCTTATCGCCAGAGTCATCTTCAATACAATATTTAAACAGCGACTTAACGAGCCTTGATGATTTAGTAATAGGGCAACTGGCTTATCAAGGGACTGACTTCGGAATCCTTTCGAAAGACGCTGGTATTTCGGGTTATGATTTGTATGCCTATCGAGCATTATTTTCTGGTGACCATCCGCATCCAGAAACGCTAAGGTATATTGAAAATGGACAAACAAGAGCTTCATTTATTGGTGATGGAATTGTACCTGCTTATAGCCAAAAATTGAGTTTATTGTTAGAAAGACAAGGTATATCAATTACTAAAGAAGATACACAAACAGCTGTAAATATTTTGCACACAGAAGAAACTGAAAGAGTAACCGATATTTTCAGGTTACTTGATGCTTTATATACAGATTTAGGGTGGAAATAAGTATTATGAAAAAAGTGATACTTTTAACTTTTATATGTTTACTGATAGCGTTTACTTTTTATTGGTTTTTGCCTGTTGTTCAGTATGCAGAGTTACCGGTGAATACAGGTGCTAAACCTAGAGGGATTAAAGATACTGTATCTAATGTACAAACACACCAAACAGACACTACTTTGGCTACCTCTAAATCATCAAAAAATGTCAAAGATAATAATGTTGAAAAAAAAGAACTTAGTGATAAGGATGCTTTAACTATTACTAAAATGCTTTTAAGTCGTGTTTATAATAGTAAAGCCATTGATTTTAATGCTGAAAAAGAACTGTTAACTTATTTAAAAACTACAAATAAAGAAGGCGTTTATCAATTTATTGTTGAAAAACTACAATCAGCAATTAAGGGTAATAAAAATGATGATAGATTAATTGAATATACTTTAAGCCTTTTGGCCGCAATAGATACTCAAAGAGCGAGTGAAGTGTTTTTTGATTTTGTTGCCAAAAATGATTGGCAAGGATCGAGGGCTATATATAACGTTAAAAAGTCGATAGAAAAGCTAAATCGAAGTGGTGAATACACCGCTTTAGCGCAGCAAGCATTTACAATTGCGGATGAGGATAGCCCATTTATTGGCGAGTTAGCTACTACAATCGCTCGGCACGCACAGAGTGAACAAATAGAGTATTTGTTTGGTTTTATTGATGAAAAGTATGAGAGCAAGCGCCTGTTTGTTAAGCGTGCGATGAACACTATTCATGATGAATCTTTAGTTCCTCATATAACGGGGTATTTAAAAGATAGCTCAACCGCTATTATAAAAAATACAGCACTAAATACGCTTGCTAATATGGGGCAATATGAAGCGACTGCCGCTTTAATCAAATGGAGTTCTACGCAATCAAAAAATTCTGCTGAGCAAGTGAAAAAATTATTTGATATAGCAATTCAAAGAAGTCCTTCTACAAAAAGAGCAATAGAAAAAGAACTACATATTCAAAATTTTGTAAGTGCAGATATAAAAGTAGTGATTGCAACTGCTGCGGATAAACAACATTGAAACAATAATGCAGCGACACTTATATCGCTGCATTATAAAATTGATTAACCCTCTAATTGAAAGTCGTACACTGAGCCTAAATTAAGTAGTTGTGTAAGCTCATCAAGTGCTTGGTAGCTTTCGGTGAGTAGGGCTGAGTCTGCAAAGTCACTTGCGCCTAGCTTGTCGCGGTAGTTACGCTTTGCCCAGTCACACAGTTGTGTGTATTTAGTATCCGTTAAAATAACCTCTGGGTTTACTGCAGCAAGTTCTTGCTCGTTAAGGGCTACACGTAAACGCAAGCACGCAGGTCCGCCGCCATTTTGCATACTTTGGCGTAAATCAAAAAACTGCACTTGGTTTACTGGGTTATCAGCCATTATCATTTCTTCAATGTAGGCGTTAACTGCGCTGTTGCGTTTACACTCTTGTGGTGCAACTAGCAGCATTGAACCATCGGCAAGGCTTACAAGCTGGCTATTAAATAAGTAACTACTTACTGCATCGGTAATGCTTACTTTTTCGGTAGGTACTTCAATAATATAAAATTCTTTATTGCCCACATACGCTTCGCGAATATCTTGCAGTGCCAAAGCTTGGTTTAAAAATGCTTGCTGGTGGCACAGTAATACGTTGGCGTTACCTACAGCAATTACATCGTTATGAAACACGCCTTGGTCTATTACGTCTGGATTTTGCTGTAGTAAAATTTGGCTTGAATCTTTTAAGTTATGTAAGCGACAAATTGCTTCTGAGGCTTCGAGTGTTTGCCTTGCAGGAAACTTAGCGGGTTTTGGTAATTGGCTGTTAAACGCGCTGGCACCAAATACAAACATTTCAAGGCCTTGCTCGCCGTGGCTGTCACAAAAACGAGTATGGTTTGCTGCACCTTCGTCGCCAAAAAAGCCTTGGTCAGGCAAATGGGTATGGTGTGCAAAGTATTTGTCGTTATTAAACATGGCTTTTAATAAGCGCGTAGTGGTTGCAGGCTCTAATGAACGATGAAACTTATTATTTAAATTAGCTGAAGTAAAATGTACTTTGCCGTCGGTTGTATCAGGAGATGGCGATACCGTAGCGGCATTGGCTGTCCACATTGCAGACGCTGAGTAACACGCACGTAATAAAATAGGATCGGCTTTAAACGCTTTATGAATGACTTGTGCATCGTTACCGGTAAAGCCTAAGCGGCGTAGTACGTTTAAGTCGGGGCGTGCATGAGGGGCAAATACACCTTGAGTTAGGCCTTTGTCGTGCATGGCTTTCATTTTTTCAAGGCCTTGAAGTACCGCCTCTTGAGGATTTGAAAAGCTTGCTGCGTTATTCAACGAGGCAACATTACCATACGATAAACCAGCGTAGTTGTGAGTAGGACCCACTAAGCCATCAAAATTAACTTCCAAAGCGTTCATACACGTTCCAATTAAAAATTTTCAATAGGGTGCAACAATACAATGCAATTGAGCTGCTTGCAAAGTTATAAACGCAGTGTTTTTACTAATTTTTTGATGTTTTTAAATGTGGAGTTTATTACAAGAGGGCTGTTTTTATATTGAACGGTTAATTTAAGTTTAATAAAAAATGTACGCATAAATTTCATAGTGCGCAAAAGCTTAGCCTAAAGTAGGTTTATACATTTAAGCTTTATGCCAAGCCTTTACACAATAAGATGCTACTTAACATAGGCGCGTTCTTTATCAGCGGTAGTGCGGGTATTTGTAGGGTCGTTAACTTGCCAAACGCTAATGTCTAAACGCCATAAAAGGTAAAGGGTATGATATAAGTTGAACATGGTTTTTCCTTGGTATTTTCACTGAACACATCAGTCTATAGGAAGAAGTATGCCAACATTAACTTGAATATTTTATGAATAGAAATCAGGTGTTTAGTATTTAAGTGTAAATACATACTTAAGGGTTAGCACCAAAGTGGTGAAGCATTATTAAAAAGTGCACCAGCGTGGTGTTTTTTCTAATAAAAGCCCTGCAACTATTGGGGTCACTTAAATGTGCAAGGCTTTTAAAAAGTATAGGTATCAAAAAGTAATTAACGGCCTACTTTTGCTTTTACTAAAGGCTCAAACGACATTACTTTAAACTTACCGTGGCTTTTATTTTTACCATTATTAAGTACAGGCGAATTATGTAAATCGTCAACGGTAAAGTATATTTTATCATCAGCTCCGTAACTAAACCCATCTGGCCAGCTAAGACGGTCGTCTTTAAATAATACTTCGTAGTCGCCAGTAGGTTTAATTACGCCAATTGCACCGTTGGTTATGTCGGTTACGTATACGTTACCGCCGCCATCAACAATAATACCGTCTGAAATTGGCTTAGTGCCGTAACGCGTAACTTTATCCTCAAGTGCTTTAGCCGAAAGGCTCTCGTTATTTATATCGCTGGTGGCAATACGGTAAACCGACGTGCCCGACATAGATCCAAAGTAAAGCCAGTCTTCGTTAGGGTCAAGCGTAATTGGGTTAACACCTAAGCGGGCAGGTTGTCCGCCAATGCTCATAGTGCGGCCATCAATAACCATATCGATATTTTCGGCTGTAGTGTAATGGCTATCTTGTAATACTCTGCGAGCGACACCTGTTTTAAGGTTAACCGTAATAATAGCGGCTTGGCTGCCATGGGCTGTGTCGGCAATGTATACAACGCCATGTTTATTATCGATGACTAAATCGTTTAAAAATGAGGTGTCGGTAATCATTGGTTTTGCGAGGTAAATAATTTTATGCAGTTGCTCTTTATTTGTATCCCAACCCACTAAGCGCCCAGCGCGATCTGGCCCTGAGGTGTCGAGCATCCATAAAACGCCATCGCTTGATACATTTATGCCAAGTACATCGTAAAAACCTTTACCGTTATTGTACGCGTAAGCCCATTCTTCATTAGGGTAGGGCTTAGTTGTGCCATCGCTTAAAAGCTCCATAATTTTTTGCTTTTGGCCGTAAAAACCATGTACTGATAAAAACTTTCTACCCGATGGCGTAATAGCAATGTTACCCGGTGGGTGCTGCGCATCAAACGTGGCTACTGTTTTTAAATCAGCATTTTGGCCAGCAGTATTAGCAGTATTGGCAGATACGGCGTTGCTACTTAAAAGTGCCGTGCTACACGCCGCTGCTAAGAGTAATTTTTTTATATGAGTCATTTAATTTATACCTTTTAAAGTAAATTGATTGGTTAACTATAAAGTGCCTAATTGGCTAAGTCGTTTACTACTAAATCGAGCAGTTGCATTAACTGCTGTGCTTGAGCCGTATTAATACTGTCGAATTTACATTGAATGTTTTTAGGTATATCAGCCGCTTTTAACTTAAGTGATTGACCATGTTGGGTAAGTTGCACGAGTCGTTTACGCTTATCGCGCTCGTCTTTAATAACAGCAAGTAGTGATTTGTCTGTCATTTTTTTGAGTATTTGGGTCATTGCTCCGCCGTCGATCGCGGTTTTATCTATCAGCTCTGCAATTGTTATTTCGTCTTGCTCCCACAGCGCCATCATTACTACGTATTGCGGGTAAGTTAAATCAAGAGCAGCAAGAAATCCTCTATAAGTGCGAGCAATACTGTTTGATGCCATATATAAACGATGACATAACTGATTTTTTAACTTTAATTGCTCAAACGACATAGCTTTTCTCCTGTTAGCGATGGTCGTATTTTAATTTGCATGCAAAGTATTTGCAATCTCTAATTACTTGATCTATTATTTTGCACACAAACTAAATTGATTACTAAACTTTGGAGTTCATTATGAATGTATTACAAAACGTAGCTTACACAGCAAAAGCAACTGCAACTGGCGGCCGTGAAGGCGTAGCTAAATCTGATGATGGCCGTTTAGATGTAAAACTATCAACACCTAAAGGTTTAGGCGGCGATGACGGACAAGGCACTAACCCAGAGCAATTATTTGCCGCAGGTTATGCAGCATGTTTTATTGGCGCACTTAAATTTGTAGCGGGTAGCGAAAAAATAGATTTACCAAGCGACACACATATTAATTCAGAAGTGTCTATTGGCGCGATTGAAGGCGGTTTTGGTATTGCTGTAAAATTAGCTGTATCACTAGGTGATATGGATAAAGCAGCAGCGCAAACGCTTGTAGATAAAGCGCATCAAGTATGCCCATATTCAAACGCAACACGTGGCAATATTGAAATAGAGCTTTCTGTTATTTAACACTAAATAACGTAATTATTAAAAGCACACAACGATAAGTAGTCGTTGTGTGCTTTTTGCGTTTTAAAGCAAAATAATTTAAACATACAAATAATCGTATATTCACTATTCCATATGTTGAATTTTTGTTTTATTGTATATGCACTAACACTGCGAGGACACTATGGAACAATTCAACCCACTTCAATTTTATAAATGCCTAGCGGACGATACGCGTTTAAAAGCAATGCTATTAATTAGCGACCAAGAAGAGCTGTGTGTGTGCGAACTTGTTGCTGCACTTGAACTAAGCCAGCCTAAAGTGTCGCGCCATTTAGCACAATTAAGGCAATGCGGATTACTGAGCGATCGTAAGCAAAATCAATGGGTTTATTACAGCATTAATAAAGCCCTGCCTGAATGGGCTAAAAATGTATTAACGCAAACCCTGACTGCTAACCCTTCATTTTATGAAAACGATTTAACGCGGTTAAATACTATGGGTAATCGCCCTGAAAGAGCAGCTAGCTGTTGTTAACTAATTAGTAAATAAATTAACTCATTAAGGTATTTTATTATGACGATTAAAGTAGGTATTAACGGTTTTGGCCGTATGGGGCGTTTAACACTGCGCGCAGCCGTTGATTGGCCAGAAATAGAGTTTATTAAAATAAACGATGTAGCGGGCGATGCTAAAACCCATGCCCATTTAATTGAGTTTGACTCGGTACACGGGCGCTTAGCACAACATATTACCAGCGATGAAAACTCATTTAGTGTAGGTAAACACACTATTTTAGTGACGAATAATAAAACTATAAATGAAACTGATTGGTCGGGTTGCGATGTAGTAATAGAAGCCAGCGGAAAAATGAAAACCACCGAGTTGCTAAACCAATATTTAGCACAAGGTGTTAAGCGCGTTGTAGTAACGGCGCCAGTAAAAGAAGACGGCATATTAAATGTAGTAATGGGTGTAAACGATGATCTTTATAACCCAAGTGAGCATAAAATTGTTACAGCCGCCTCGTGTACTACTAACTGTTTAGCGCCAATAGTAAAGGTTTTGCAAGAAAAAGTGGGCATCAAGCACGGCTCAATGACCACGATTCACGATATAACCAATACACAAACTATTATTGATGCACCGCATAAAGATTTACGTCGCGCACGTTCGTGTGGGACTAGTTTAATACCAACCACAACCGGTAGTGCAACAGCTATTACGCATATATTCCCTGAGCTTAAGGGCAAGTTAAACGGCCATGCCGTGCGTGTACCGCTTACTAATGCGTCAATTACCGATTGCGTATTTGAGCTTGAGCGCGGTGTTACACAAGATGAGGTAAACACTTGGTTTAAAAACGCTGCAAATAACGAGCTAAAAAACATTTTAGGCTACGAAGAAAGACCGCTTGTATCTATAGATTACAAAACAGATCCGCGTAGCTGCACCATAGATGCCCTTTCAACCATGGTAATTAACAACACGCAGCTTAAGTTATACGCTTGGTATGATAACGAGTGGGGTTATGCAAACCGTACTGCTGAGCTAATGCTTAAAGTTGCAAAAAGTGATGTGGTTTAATCTCGTTTTAAAAGGTTTAACGCTATGTTTGCGCAGTTAGCTAGTTTACCAAGTTCTATAAAACAATATTTAATAATTACTGGTAATTATTGGGCATTTACTTTAACAGATGGTGCACTGCGCATGCTGGTGGTGCTGTATTTTCATCAGTTAGGGTATGGCGCATTTGCGATAGCCATGCTGTTTTTGTTTTATGAAATTTTTGGGGTGATCACCAATTTAGTCGGTGGTTGGCTTGGGGCGCATTTAGGGTTAAACAAAACCATGAATGTAGGGCTTGGTCTGCAGCTTGTCGCTTTGGCCATGCTCTGCGTGCCAGGGGATTGGCTAACCGTTGCCTATGTTATGGCAGCGCAAGCACTAAGTGGCATAGCTAAAGACTTAAATAAAATGAGCGCAAAAAGCGCTATTAAGTATTTAGTACCGCAAGGCGATGCCGGGCAAAGCCAATTATATAAATGGATTGCCATACTTACGGGTTCTAAAAATGCGTTAAAAGGAGTGGGCTTTTTTTTAGGTGGCTTGCTACTTACCGTATTTGGCTTTGTAGGTGCGCTAGTAAGCTTAATAGCTTTACTTAGTGTTGCGTGGGTTATTAGTTTAATTTATTTAAAAGGCGATATTGGCAAAGCCAAAAATAAACCTAAGTTTAAAGAGCTATTTTCTAAATCGCGGGCAATAAACTTACTTAGCGCAGCGCGTTTATGTTTATTTGCGGCGCGCGATGTGTGGTTTGTAGTGGCATTGCCTGTTTACTTAGCTGCTCAGTTTAACTGGGATCATTGGTGGGTAAGTGGCTTTATGGCCCTATGGGTTATTGCTTATGGATTAGTGCAGTCGCAAGCGCCACGTATAACCGGGCAAAGTGATTCAAACTTACACACAGTCAAAAAAGCGTATTGGTGGGTTACTTTATTAAGTGGCGTAACCAGTATTTTAGCGTTACTGATGCAATTTGATATAGCGGTACATTTTACGCTTGTAATCGGCTTACTTATTTTTGGCGGTGTATTTGCTATAAATTCATCATTGCATAGCTATTTAATAGTAAGTTTTGCTAAAGACGATGGGGTATCGCTCGACGTTGGCTTTTACTATATGGCCAATGCAATAGGGCGTTTGCTTGGTACTGTGCTCTCTGGCTGGGTTTTTCAAGTATATGGGCTGGTGGCATGTTTATGGGTAAGTGTGTGTTTGCTAATTATGGCTACAATTACAACTGCATGCTTGGCTAAGCGTTAAAAACTCAACTTATTGTATTAATTTCAATTTGTTTAACGATATTCATAGCTTCGTTGGTTAGATCTACTAAACTGTATCAGTAGTTTTAATTAAAGGGTGAGATGAATGCGGGAAATATCGCTAGCAAAAAAATTACTGTGGCTTACTGTCGGAAGTATATTTATTACCGTATTGGTGCTTTCGAGCATTTTATGGTGGCAGTTATCTGCAAGTAATGAAGAGCTTGCAAGCAAGTCAGAAAGTTATATTGTTGCTGAAGTAGAAGAAAAGTTAAATGCGAATGCCGCAATATATGGTGAAAAAATAGCGGGCTTTATTAACGAAGCTTATCGAGTACCATACTCTTTAGCCGCTTTATTAGGTGATACCGCAAAAAGCGAAACCCTTAGCCGCGATACGGTAGTAAGTATAAATCGCTCTATTTTAGAACAAAACACATTACTCTCATCTATTTATTCTCAGTTTGAACCAAACGCGTTTGACGGACAAGATTCGAGCTTTAAAAAAGGCTACAAACACTCCGTTAATGGCGATGGTACTTTAGAAGTTTACATAACACGTGACCAAAACGGTGTAATTGAGCAGCAAAAAGTAGCTAATGCCGCCGATAAATATATAACCTCTTTAAACGAATTCGGTATTCGCGAAGCGCATTGGTACTTATGTGCAAAAGACACGCTTAAGCCTTGTATTATGGAACCGTACTTATACGAAATTCCTTCGGGCGATTCAGTAATGCTAACTTCGTTAACTGTGCCTATTTTAAAAGCGGGGCAGTTTATTGGTTTAGCGGGTGTTGATTTAACGCTACCTACTTTTCAAACAATGACTGAGGAACTTTCTAAGCAGCTTTATAATGGTCAAGCTAAAGTAACCTTATTAAGTGATTTAGGTTTAGTTGTAGGCAGCAGTCATTATAAATCTAAATTAGGGCGCCCAATTAAAGAGGCTGTTAGTTCTACTATATTTAATGATATTGAAAAGTCTAAAGGGCAAAGCGGTATTTTTAAAACAAATAGTGAATATTTAGTAAATTATCCAATTGATATAAAACTAGCAAACACTCAGTGGTCATTAATCATAGAAGTACCTACAGACCTAGCACTTGCAGGGCCTGAAGCGCTAGAAAAAAACATGCAAGAAACAGCAGCATCACTCGGGTTTATTATTTTAATTACAGGCTTAATAATTGCTGTGGTTGCTTTTGTTATTATGAAATTAGTAATTGCAGGTGTAATAGCGCCGCTACAACAAATTCAACAGCGGGTTGATAACCTCGCAAGTTCTGAGGGTGATTTAACGCATACATTGCATGTTGATAGCCACGCAGAACTTATTGCATTAGCTGGTGGGTTTAATCGATTTTTAGCAAAACTACGTGATTTAATTTCTGAACTAAAAGCGGTGTCTGAGCAAACTAAACAGCAAGGCGAAATAGCACAACACATCGCTATTGATACTAAGCATAATGTTCAATCTCAATTTCAAGAAATTGAAAGTGTGGTAACGGCTATGAACGAAATGAGCGCAACAGCACTCGAAGTAGCCAGAGCATCAGAGCAATCAGCCCAACAAGCCGATGAAATAAATAGCTTGGTAGTAAGCAGTGAGTCGAGCTTATCGTCAGCGATGACACAAGTTAAAACGATGTCTGAAGAAATTAAAGAAGCTAACCAAGCAGTTGAAAAAGTCGCTTCGCGTAGTAAAGACATTACGCAAATATTAGATGTAATTCGTACTATTTCAGAACAAACAAACTTACTTGCACTTAACGCAGCCATTGAAGCTGCGCGCGCTGGTGAGCACGGGCGAGGCTTTGCCGTTGTTGCTGATGAAGTACGTGCACTTGCTTCTAAAACGCGTTCATCAACAGATGACATAAGCCAGTTAATTGATAGTTTATTATCTGAAGTAGGTAACGCATCTACCGTTATTGAAAAAGGCGTAGTACGTGCACAAAATGCCGTTGATGAAACATCAGTAGCTTTTGATGCTCTGCACAGTGTTGTCGTTAAAGTTGATGAAATAACCAATCAAATTACACATATTGCCACCGCTGCCGAAGAGCAAAGCTTAGTGACTGAAGAAATAAACCGTAATTTAACGCTTATATCTGATGCCGCATCGCAACTTGCTGACTTATCTACACAAGCAGGGGATAGCAGCGAAGCGCTTAATGCACTTGTTGCCCAGCAAGATAATGAGCTAAATAAGCTTAAAACGTAACTTATAAATTAAGTTTTAAGCACAAAAAAATGGCCAGTAAATACTGGCCATTTTTATTTAGTAAAATAAGTATGACTTATTGAGAATGCGCGATAACTGCTATTTATAACTTTTTAATCAACATAAACATTTGGTTGATCATTGGCTCAGCAAATTGCTCTACATTAGGACGATTAAAATAACCGCGTAAACCTGTAAATTGCACCTGAAAAAAGCGCGCATATTCAACAGCGGTCAACGTATTACTTAACTCACCTTTGTTTATTGCTTGTGTAAACAACTGCGTTAAATAAGCTTCAAATTGAGCTGTTAAATCTAAGCTTAACTCGTATAGGTTTGAGTCTTTTTCTGCAAACTCGCTGTTTGCTTTAACCAGCATACAAATAGCGCTTGGGCTGCAATCTTTTGTTTTAATTACCACGTTTTCAACAAACGCACGTAATCCACCAAGTACTGTATCGGCACTTGATAAAAACCCCTCTATTTGGGTTTTCATTTGTACTGTGTAATCTTTCAGCGATTCGCAGTATAGCCCTTCTTTAGAGCCAAACGCAGAGTAAATACTACCCGGGCGCATATTAACGGCTTCTTGTAAGTCACGCGTTGAGGTTGCATGAAAACCTTTTTGCCAAAATAGCTGGCTTGCAACGCGAACTACATTATCGCGTTCAAATTTAACCTTATTAGCCATATCATTCTCAATCAATTTGAACATTTGCTCAATTTTAACTTGAACAGTCGCTCAAAATCAAATACTATGTGTCTCGAAGTTACTTAAAACTATTAATTATTAGGAGCTAACCATGGCCGAATTTACTTTATACACTCAAGAAAACGCACCAGAAGAAGCAAAACCGTTACTAGCTGATTCAGTAGCAGCATTTGGTATGCTTCCTAACTTACATGCAGTAATGGCTGAAGCACCAACATTACTTAAAGGTTACCAAGTACTGCATGAGCTGTTTCAAAAAACATCATTCAATGCAGAAGAGCTAACAGTAGTATGGCAATCAATTAACGTTGAGCACGCATGTCACTACTGCGTACCAGCACATAGTGCAATTGCAGCTTCAATGAAAGTTGACCAAGATATTGTTGATGCACTTGTAAACAAAACACCACTAGCTAACCCTAAGCTAGAAACTCTTCGTGAAACTACACTTGCAATGACACGTGAACGTGGCGTGATCAGCGATGAGCAAATCGAAAAGTTCTTTGCAGCAGGTTACGGCAAGCAGCAACTACTTGAAATTATTGTTGGTTTATCTCAAAAAGTAATGAGCAACTACACTAATCACCTTGCTGATACACCAGTAGATGCACCATTTAAAAAATTCGTAAAATAATTTACGATTTTTAAAGAGTGAAATAACAAAAAGGCAGCCTAGGCTGCCTTTTGTATATAAATTGCGGCTATTTAAATTTAACCGCTTTTGTACTGCGGGTATAAGTACGGCTTTCAGGTTTAGTCCATTCACCTTTTTTTAGATATGAGGTCGACACTTCAAACTTACCGTTTTGTAAGTTACTGGTCGATTTAACCTTAGTGATCCCATCTTTGCTGCCTGTAACATCTTCATAAGCGACAAATTGAGTAGGGCTTAATACCTTCATAATCCCTTTTGTATAAAATCCTGCGGTGGTGAAGTAGTAAAATACGAGTGACTGCTTTTTAGTATCGTAAAAAATCATCGACTCGCCGCCATACTCACCTTCGTTAATTGAGTGCATAGTACGTGTAGCTTTACCATTTAGCGCGCGCTCCCACTTACCTACATCTTGCACAGGTTTTGCGCCTTCAGGTACATTAAAGTCAGCTTGCCACGTTCCTAGGTAAGGTTTAAACACTTCCAGCTCTTTATCGAGATTACTGGCAGTTTCAGTAGCAAAACTACTAAATGTACATAAGCATAATACTAAGAATAGCGATTTAAAATATGTCATAATTTGGCTCTCGTTGTTAGGCTCTTATAAGCCCAGTATAGGTGATAATTAATTGATAAAGAAAATATTAATCACATTCTCATTGCTTTATTTAGCTGCCATTTGGTTAGCTTACCCGCTGCAATACTTACCTGTTTATATACCAATATATGTACCTGGTTATATAAGTGTATTAAGTGCTATAACTTTTTTAATGTACGCGTGGGATAAGCGACAAGCTAAGCGCTCTTCACATACAAAAGTAAACCGCACGCCAGAGCGTACACTGCAGCTACTTACATTATTTGGAGGATGGCCGGGGGCATTACTTGCTCAACAATTACTTCGTCATAAATCGCAAAAGCGACGTTTTATTATTGTGTTGTGGTTATGTATTTTAGTGAATGTTGGTAGTTATTTCGCAGTAGGATATTTGTGGCTTTATGAAGGATTTAATATGCCTTAGGCCAGTTATTAAATTAACCAGGCTAAGGCATATAAACTAAAACGTACTGAGAAGCTTACTGAGCCGATTGGCTTGCTTCCATTGTATCGAGTTCAACAGTTAGTATTGTTTTTTTATCAACTGAAACCCATTTTCTGTAAGTAAGGTATCCTGCTTTGCTTACTTCAATATCGTATTTACCTTCTTTAAGCTCAATACCAGCTTTGTAAACAGGGTTGATATTCATAATACGAACGCGAGCATCAGCAGGGTTAGTAATAACAGTTAATGAAATTGGTGCAGCTACTTCGTTAATCTCTGCAATAGGTTCTAAAACTACTTGCTCAGTTTCTTGGGCTGGAGGAGGTGTAGAACAACCGCTTAATAACAGTAAACCCAAAAGTGCGCTTAATTTTTTCATAGGTACTCCGTAAAATTATTTTAAATAATAAATGTTAAATGTCACGAAATATCATGGAGGAGTATTAATAAGTTGGGGTACCTAACTCGTCTTCCTTGACTTTCGTTTGTTTAAAAAACAAATTGGCGTACAGTTTAATATGTATCCAGCTCAGGTTCAATTATTGTTATTAATTTATGAAGTATTAAATAAATTGAACGCTATGCTTGTACTGCTCATTTAAAGTAATAAAGTATCTTCATCGTTATTATCGCGCTCAAAGTTTAAGTTAAACTGGCCTTGGCGAGTTATGGTAAAAATAGCGCGTTGCCAATCTTCCGCTTCGTTTTTAATTGCGTGGTCAAATAACGTTTTAAACAACGCTGTTATATTTTCAGATACAGCAATAGCATGCTGTGTTTCGTCGTCTGCTTTAATAAAGTGAGCTTTGCATTCTGATACTTTATTATTTGCGCAATCTAAAATAATATGAGCTTCAAGCCACTGCTCATCAATTTGCTGATAAAGGTACTGACCTAGGTGTTGCGGGATGTTTTTAATGTCGGCTTGCATTGGCTGTCCTTAGCGTTATAAATGAATTTAAATTGAATAATCAAGCATAAAAATTGAATAATCAAGCATAAGGTTTGTCAATATGAGTTAGCCGAAAGACATCGCATCAAGGAATTCTTGGAAATTATTAAAAGCTTTGTAAAAAACAGGTGATAACTCTTCAGACTCATTATGATCCCATATTACTACTTTAGGGTTTATTGCATCTTCTTTGAAATCTAAGCATAAAAAATCACCACCAAATAGGTAAGCAAAAGGTAAGGCCTCGGCTCCAATCAAGTCTTCGTTATCTGTAAGCCTTTCCTCAATTTGAGCCATTACGACTTTAATTTCGTATTGCATAAGGCAACCATCGAGATTTTCATCTTCCGAAACTATTAGAAATCTTTCCAATACCCGCTCCTCAGAGTTAACTTTTATAATAACTTCATCTGGGGATGCACCATTGAATTTTAAAATAAATTCCCTGTAGCTAATTGGTAACTTAATATTAAAAAACATTTCTAATGAATCTAGCTCATCATGTGTTATAGAAACTTTTTTCTCTAAACTTAAATCTTTCATTATGCTATCGCTTTCCGTATGCCCAATGACCGACAGAGCGGCCACCTTGATGATTAATTATATTATGTGCGCCAAATGGAACTAACTCCATTCTCCCACTAATTTCCGAGTGATGCCAGGTGAAGCCATCAGGTCTGCCTCCAGGGATTCTTGAGTCTAGCCATTTAAATTGTTGGTAGTCAGAAGCTAGCCACAACTTTTCTGGTAAGGACTCTACTTTCTCTAATAAACCAGCACTTTCAAAGTCAGGATATTTTGTACCTGCTTTTAATTTCACTTCAGGGACTAATCCGCGTTTAACTGCATTTGCTTTTATTTCACGCTTTTGCTTTATTGTTAATTTATCACCGTCAGGAAAATTCTTCCACGACCAAGGTTTATTAGAGTTTATTAAATTTGCATATGCTTCAGTTTGGTAGTTTAAGTCATACTTAACAGGCCTATTACCTTTAGCCCCCTTTAAATCATTTCCTTGAGGCGCATCTAATTCATTCGCAACGGTCTTTTTAGGTTTACCCACAATACCGGTACTTTTCGGCGGCTCGAATTCATCGAGGGCTTTGTTTACGCGATTGCCAATCTCACTGGCTGCGCCTTTAACGCCTTGGTCTATTTTGGGCGCTATTTCATCAAGCTGTTTAATCGTGGCTTGCATGCCGTCTATGGCTAGTTGTGGCAGCAGTAGGTCGTATTGCCAACTTGTTGATATTTCGTGAAGTGTATCGCGCAGGCCTTTTATAAAGGCTTTTACTTCGCTGGCTGCTTGCTTACCTAGGTCTTGCCAATTTATTTTACGTAAATACTGAGCGGGGTCGCCTTTACCCAACTTACGAAGGACTGCAATAGCGGCTTCTATTGTGTCGCCGCTGTTTTTAATCACCACTTTACCGACGCCTTTTACCGCGGAGCCGAGCACAGGCACTAAACCTATCGCGGTGAGCGTAAAGGCTATCCATCCATCACTGTCGTTGGCTTTATCGTCATCAGTCAGTAGCATTACATTGGCTAAAATATCCCGCACGTCCATGACTTGGTCAATAACCGGTATCATTGAAATAATACTGCCTACCACAATCTGCGCCGTTGTAGGGTCTTTGTTAAAGTCGCCTTGCAGTGCTCCCCATAACCAATCACCTGCTTGGCTGGCTATGTTGCTTGCTTCATCAAGTGTTGCTGTTTGCCCAGCTCTGCTCATTTGTATGGCAGAGGCGGGGGTTATTCTTTTATAAAGTGGGTTTGGCGTTGCGTTATCTTGAGGCTCATATTCGCGCGTATCTTCCCCATACTGAATAGTAAACTGACCATTTGGTACGTCGGTTAATTGTGCTATACCGTCTTCATCTAGCTGGCCTGTGCTTTGTGTTCCATCATCAAATTTAATTGTATAAGGTGCGTTTTTTACAGGGCTGCCATCTTGATAAACATAAAGTAAATCCACTACGCTTGACGTTGTTGCAGCAATACCTGAGTCATTAATGGTTATATCACTAATACGGCTAATACTGGCAGGGCTTGCATTGCTCGGTGCCCGCGCTGTTTGTGGGCTGGTTATGTCGTAATCAACTGGGCCATCAAAGGTTATAAATGTGCCATCGAGTGTGAGTACATTGGTGGCGGTAATATCAACATTACCTTGGCTGTCGAGTTTTATCTCGCCGCCCGCATTGTGAATAATTAAATCGCCATTACCTGAGCCCGTAATACTTATATTATTGTTTGTAAAAACGTAGAGCCATTAGGCACATTAAACTTTTACTCTTTAAGCGCTGCGCCTCTTAATCTCTTTGTAAATAATTCACTTAAATATTGTTCGCACATAGAGAAAAGAATGAGAAGTAAATGAGGGCGTTAACCATAAAAAGCAGCCATTATATGAAAGGTTAGGGCGCTAATTTTTAGCGCCTAACCTCACAACATCCATGTTGTTAAAGAGCGGGTTAAATTAATACTTAACGTGTTGGAACAGCGGCGATTACTTCTTCATCATTATTATCGCGCTCAAAGTTTAAATTAAATTGGCCTTGACGAGTGATAGTAAAAATAGCGCGCTGCCAATCTTCTACTTCATTTTTAATGGCGTGGTCAAATAACGTTTTAAACAACGCTGTTATGTTTTCAGATACAGCAATTGCATGCTGTGTTTTGTCATCTGCTTTTATAAAGTGGGCCTTGCATTCAAGTACATTGCTATTTTCGCAATCTAAAATGAGGAGTGCTTCATGCCATTGCTCATCAATTTGCTGGTAAAGGTACTGACCTAGGTGTTGTGGGATGTTTTTAATGTCTGGTTGCATGTGCTTTCCTTAGCGCTCAGGTTTATTACGTATTAAATCATTGGCTAGCATTGGGTGTGGCGTAAGTTGTGATTTGGTTATACCAAGTAAGTTTGCCACTAACGCATGCTCTAAACACCAGTAGCCAATGTAATAATCAGTATATTCAAATTCACAATCACATTCATGGTTGCCGTGCCAGTCGGCATCATCAAGTTGAGCATACCACTGAGATATAAATTGGTTTAACTTCTGTGCTTGCGTATTTTTATCAAGACTAAAGGCGTCAAACAAACACTGGTAAACATCAGGGTAATAGAGGGTCTTAGCCACAGGGCGTTGTGAATCACCGAGCTTTACGGCAATAGCATCAAATAATGCATCTTTACCTTGTTCACCAATGACATCAAGCGTTTTATTAATATGCTCAGTGGGCGCGTCGCAGGCAACTAGCAACGACAGCCACCAAAGCGTATAAATATAGCGATTTATATTTGCAGAGCCACATGCCTCGCCGGCGCCGCCAAGTTGCTCAAAATCAACACGGTAAAACTGATGGGGTTGTGGAATGTTATCAGCTACCGACGTGAGCTGTTCACGATAAGGTAAAATAGCGAGTACAAAAGGGCGTAATTCATCAATAGAGGCACCATAAGAATAATGCGCTACAGCACGCATAATCGCTAGTTGAAACAGTCTCTGAGCCACATCAACGCGCTGAGTAGGGGATGTAAATACAGCGTCGTCGAGTGCGGCTTGTGTTTCAGTTAGCGCTTCATCAAGGTCACTAATAAGTTCGTGAAAATAGTCAGCGTCCTTACGGTTATCACGTAGCATTCATGTCATCCTTTAAAGTGAGCTAAATCTTTAGGGTAATACGGGTGGTCAATAAAACTGCTGTCGTCAATATTATAAAGTTTAACGACTAAAGCCGAACCCCAGCACCAGTAGCCAATGTAAGCATCCGTATCCATTAAATGATAATCAGGGCTTCCTTCGGCTTTATACCATGCATCGAGATATGCTTTCACTAATTCAGGTCGCTGCTCGGGTGACCCTTCAATAACGTTATATAATTTACCAAAACGTTTTTTGAATAACGGCTTTGTTGCAGCTTGGCGTTCACTATCTCCCATCGCGATAGCAAGGTTATCGAGTAAAGCATCTTGTCCTTGATTAGCGATAAGCTCTAATGTTTTTAGGTAATAGTCTTCACCCATGCCCAAGCAGTAGGCAAAGGTAAGCCAAATAATTGTGCGTCTTAAATCATCTTCGTGTAACTCCTCCCAATCGATACGATTTTTTTGCTCATTTGCAGGTAAGGCGTCAGCATAGTCTTTTTGCCATTGACGGTATTCAAGTGCTTCAAGTAAATGAGGCTTAAGCTCAGTTAAGTTGTCTCCGCGAGAGTAACGTTCGTGAAGCAATCTTGAGGTGTAATCTACGAGTCTAAAAGAAAACCTCATTTTTGAATTAACAGTTAAGCTGTTATCATTTTTTAGGTCATCAATGTATTCTTGAATTGTTTCAAGACTAAATTCTACTTGTTCATCAAAGTAAGCTTTACTTTTTAATTTATCTCTAAGCATTTTTTCTTCCTAAAAGCCTAGGGGTGTACCGATGACACTCCCACTAATATCTAATTTTTTTACAACAAGCGTACCATCAGGCTTATTGCGTATTAATATTTTTTCAACTGAGCCATCATTTTTATCTAGGCTTTTCAAAATCTTCGATCGTTCTTTCCTACTTAGCCCTGCTTTTTCAAGTCTTTCATCATTAACCCACTTGTCACTCATTTGCTTTCCGTCACTAGTCATTCCTAGCCTGGCCTTGTTGTACTTGGCTTCAGTAATGGCTGTTTTTGGTGGCGGGCCTACATAAGAATAAATACCATCAATGCCCGTTTCGCCCATTTTATACTGACCATTTGTATTACCGATGGGTTTATAGTTTTTTGAGGTCATTAACGCATGGGCATTATATTCACCTGCGGCTGCTTTTCTATGATTAAGTGATTTAAACATGTCTTTAAAATCATCAGGTGTTTTCAGGCTTAAGCGACTCGCTGCTTTAGCCCCTTTAAGTTCATTACTAATTGGCGCATCTAGTTCATTCGCAACGGTCTTTTTAGGTTTACCCACAATACCGGTGCTTTTCGGCGGCTCGAATTCATCAAGGGCTTTGTTTACGCGATTGCCAATTTCACTGGCTGCGCCTTTAACGCCTTGGTCTATTTTAGGTGCTATTTCATCAAGCTGTTTAATAGTGGCTTGCATACCGTCTATGGCAAGCTGTGGCAGCAGTAGGTCGTATTGCCAACTTGTTGATATTTCATGGAGTGTATCGTGCAGGCCTTTTATAAAGGCTTTTACTTCGCTGGCTGCTTGTTTACCTAGGTTTTGCCAATTTATTTTACGTAAATACTGAACAGGGTCGCCTTTACCCAACTTACGAAGGACTGCAATAGCGGCTTCTATTGTGTCGCCGCTGTTTTTAATCACCACTTTACCGACGCCTTTTACCGCGGAGCCGAGCACAGGCACTAAACCTATCGCGGTGAGCGTAAAGGCTATCCATCCATCACTGTCGTTGGCTTTATCGTCATCAGTCAGTAGCATTACATTGGCTAAAATATCCCGCACGTCCATGACTTGGTCAATAACCGGTATCATTGAAATAATACTGCCTACCACAATCTGCGCCGTTGTAGGGTCTTTGTTAAAGTCGCCTTGCAGTGCTCCCCATAACCAATCACCTGCTTGGCTGGCTATGTTGCTTGCTTCATCAAGTGTTGCTGTTTGCCCAGCTCTGCTCATTTGTATAGCAGAGGCGGGGGTTATTCTTTTATAAAGTGGGTTTGGCGTTGCGTTATCTTGAGGCTCATATTCGCGCGTATCTTCCCCATACTGAATAGTAAACTGACCATTTGGTACGTCGGTTAATTGTGCTATACCGTCTTCATCTAGCTGGCCTGTGCTTTGTGTTCCATCATCAAATTTAATTGTATAAGGTGCGTTTTTTACAGGGCTGCCATCTTGATAAACATAAAGTAAATCCACTACGCTTGACGTTGTTGCAGCAATACCGGAGTCATTAATGGTTATATCACTAATGCGGCTAATATTGGCAGGGCTTGCATTGCTTGGTGCCCGCGCTGTTTGTGGGCTGGTTATGTCGTAATCAACTGGGCCATCAAAGGTTATAAATGTGCCATCGAGTGTGAGTACGTTAGTGGCGGTAATATCAACATTACCTTGGCTGTCGAGTTTTATCTCGCCGCCTGCGTTGTGAATAATTAAATCGCCATTACCTGAGCCCGTAATGCTTATATTATTGTTTGTTTGTAAAAACGTAGAGCCAGTAGGCACATTAAGCTTTAAGTCGCTGTTATTAGTTTTAAGGAGTATGTCGCTTTGTGCGTGCACTTTTACTGCACGCCCAGTGAGAAGTGAAATTTCACTATCGCTCGTAAGGGTTGCATTTTTACCACTGAACGCTTGGCTGCCACCACTTTGATAATTTACATGGCTGTTAGTTGTGGTTTGCGACACGGTATTTTTAACATCAATAAATTGATTGTTTTTAATAACAAACTGAACATTGTTTTGTTCTGTTTCGAGGCATAGGTCGCGCCCTGCGTGTAGATTAATAGTACCGAGCTGGCTTATCCATTGAATAAATTGGCGGCCTGATTTTATAGCATTTAATTCAATATAGTGCTCACTGGCGAGTGTTTGTAAGATGACTTTGGGCACATCTTTGTCGTCATCAAACAGGAGTTCATTTTGCGCCGCGCTTAATAGGCGATTATGTGTTGGGCTAGCAGCTGTAACTACACTTGGCTGATCGGCGTTTAGTGCAAAGCCCATTATAAATGTGTTGTTTGGGTCGTTATTAATACACCCAATAAGTACCTCAGAGCCACCAACGAGTGGGAAGTGCCAGCCAGTGGCTTGAGGTTGGTTTTCACAGGCATAGAGCGCGAGCTTTTTTAGTGCCGGACTTGATTGAATTACTGGGCGAGCTGTTTTATCAAACTCGTTACGAATACGGTATTGGCCGTGTTCATCTACAAATGCATTACTTGTGAGAGATTCTACAGTTGCGGGGAATACCATGGGCTTAGGCGAGTGGGGCTCAGGCATTGCTTTGTAAGGGGTACCGCGCTCTATAAATTGCGCTGTGCAGTGGTAGTGGGTTTCACCTTCATGGCTGCTTTCGTCATTTGCTTGATTAAGGGTGTGCTCTATTGCAATGCATAGCAAATCACCACTGGCAAAGCCCATATTATCGTCAAGCGAAATTGAACAGCCCGCAAATATATCCGATACATTACCCGTAAGCGTAACCAGTTTATTGTGTGTGGCTAATGCATTACTAAAGCTTTGTGTTTGTGCTGATGCTTCTGCGCTTGAGTTTGCAGCAGGCTCGAAAAAAGATTGGCTGTTACTGGCTACTTTTTGAAATTGCCCATGGGCATTACTTTGCGCTGCATTATTATATAAGGTTTGTGTTACTTCACTGTGCATAAAGCCGACAAAGTTACCCCAGTACTGGGCGTTCATCCCCGCGTTTGCTTTAACTTCTAATACACCCGTACTTAAATAAGGGCTGTTGAGGTTGCTGTCACTTATAACAAGTGTTTCGGTGCTTGATTCGCTTTCAATCCAGTAAAAAAGGCCATGCTGTGACATCAAGCGATTAAAAAAGGCCCAGTCACTTTCCATTGCTTGCACACATTGCTTTAAATGCGGTAAGGCGGAGCTGGTCCTAAAAACGATTTGTCCTGATGAATAACCTGCTTTTTGTGCTAAATAATTTAATACATCTTGTACATTTACAGTAATAAAGACTTTACTGTTTGAGGTGTTTTTTAAGGTGGATAGTCGATCTTGAATGTTTATTTTAAAGCGATGTAGATTGTTGAATACACCCATATTGGTAACAGATGTAATCAAGCCGCATTGCTCTCGATATTTTTTGTTTTTATTAACAAAAATAACACTGGCATTAGCAAGTAGGATATCTGTATTAATTTTTACTGAAGATTCAACGGTGAGTGAATAACTAAAGCCTTTATTAATTTTTTCGTAGCCATGTAGGTAAGTAACATTAAAGTCTTTGTCATTAACCTTCAAAAAAAAATTAGATTTAGTCAAAACGTTGCAATCCCTGCTCAGTAAAATTAGTGGCGTAAACATACCTTTTTGTGTGTTAATGATCAACTGGATAATTGTAACCATAAAAAATTTAATTAGATTACCTTTTGATTATCTCGCAAATAAGGATAGTGGGTTTTTGTTGCGTATTTATCATTTATAAATATTAATTAGAGTGTTTATTCTAATTAATTAATTACATTAATATTCTAATATTTTAAACCTTATATAGGTTGACAATAGCGGTAGGGTGTTTGTATTATGCGCCAAATAAATGGATTTATTACTAGCCTTAGACTATGAGTTTTTTAGTTTAACTGATGACAAGGAGCATGTTGTGAATAAAAAAGAGTTTATAAATCAAATAAATAGCTTGTACTCCTTAGCTTGGTCACTTACAGCCAGCGTTTCTTCGCTGCTAGACCAGGTAGGTATTCCTGCCCATCGCGTTTTTTCTGAAAATTCTATAGAACACTTTTTCTTTTTTTTAAATAATCCTCCTAAAAGCAATGAAAAAGTTACTTTAATTAACGGTGATGTTTCTGTTTATATAAAAGAGCTTTCGCTAATAAATACTAAGTTAATTATGTCTATAGATGATGTTGTTACGCAGTCTTTGCTAGTTGATTCTCAAGAAAAAAGCAGAAAGAAGACCTTGTTCGGATTTTTTAAAACTAATAAATGGTCTGATTGTGCGAATGTAAGATTCAATAAAGTTATTTGCCCAGTTTATGAAGCTACTCTTTGCAAAACTAATTTTAATTTTAAATAAAAATATTTATTGAGGTAAAAAATGCGCTTTATTTTAAATGCGATTATAGGTTTATCACTTTCTATAATGTTAACTGGTTGTATGAGTACTAACGTAAGTTTAGATGTTAAGGCAACAGATAACTTAAATTTAAACCAATTTGATGAAGCGTTACCAGTCGTTTTAAAGGTATATCAATTGTCGGATATACAAACCTTTAAAACAGCTACGTTTGAAGAATTATGGAAGTCAGATAAGTCAGTTTTAGCTAATAGTTTAATTACATTAGAAGAGCGAACAATTCACCCTTCTGAACAATCTAAAATTAAGTTTGAACAGGCTGAAAATGCAAGATTTGTTGCTATTGTGGCTTTATTTAGAGACCGCAGTGGAGACAACTGGAAAGCGTATTACCCGCTTGCAGATGGCCCTGTTAAGTTATCTACATCATTAGATGTTTTGGTTACCAATAACGAAGTTCAGTTACCTGGCGTGGATAAGGCTGAGTAATGAATTTAAAAGCTCCCGCAAAGCCCGTTTGGGCTGAAGGTGTTTTGCTTGCCCAGCAACATTTTCAACTATTTGACGATTATCACGATCAAAATCAGGTTGTACGTCAAGCGCTAATATCACCGTTGGCATTTGGTTTACAGCATTTTGCTATTGATGAATCAGCACTTGCTCGCGGCATATTAAAAGTGACCAGTTTTAAGCTACTTTTAGAAAATGGCCGTTTGCTTGATTTCGATCGTCAACATCAAGATGATTTAAAACTAGAGCTTGATAATAACCACCAAGAGAGTGTTATTTATATTGCTATTGCTGCAAATAAAACAGTTAGCAATATTGAAGGTTATGCGGCGAGTGGGCAATTGAGCGCATATGAAGCGGATTATATTGATTTAGAAGATAATCATGATGCGTCGCGTAGTCGTGAGGTATTAGTTGCAAAACCTAAATTTATATTACTGTCTGACTCAGATGTAAAAACTTATTTTGACACCATTGCCTGTTTGAAAATAAGTCGCTCGGAAGATGGATCATTTGTTTTAAATAAACAGTTTGTGCCTCCTTTATTAAATATTAGTGCGTCTGCTTATTTGACTGAATTATTAAACAGAACTGCTAATTTAGTTAATGCAAAAGTTAACGTGCTGCTTAGTAGACGTAAAAATTATGGCTCAGTTACTGACTTTGGGCCAAATGAAATGAATACATTTTTGTTACTTAATGCAATGGCTCCATCAGCCAAGCGTTTAGATCATCTTAAAAACTTGTCATTGGTTCATCCGGAACGTTTGTATTGTGAGCTTGTTGATTTAATTAGTTCAGTTTCAATGTTTGAGCACAGCGATTTAGTTAACCAAGTACCACCATACCAGCATAAAAATTTAAGTAATGTATTCGGTCAGCTTGATGGCCTATTAACTCGTTTACTTGAAGGGGTTGTTCCTAAGAAAATGGTGGGCTTGAAACTTGAAAAAACCTCTAACGCTATTTATCAAGTTGCCACTATTGATTCTGCCACTTTTACAAATAACGACTTTTATTTAGCTGTGTATTTTGAATCTGAAGACACAAAATGGATTGAAACATTTAGTGACCAAGTAAAAGTTGGAGCAAGCGAAAAGCTCGATATCATGATTTCATCTGCTTTAGCGGGTGTACAACTAACGCATTGTCAGCGACCTCCGAATAAGCTGGCCATAAAAAGTGGGTATGAATACTTCAGGCTTGAGTCGCATGGTTTCATTTGGCAGCAAATTATTGAAGAGCAATCATTAAGCCTATTTGTACCATTTGGATTGCAAAGTGCACAAATTGAAATTGTTACCGTAGCACGTAATTAACGTTGAGTTGAAATTATGCAAGAAGCACAAAAAGAACAAGATTTAGTCGCGTGTATTTCGCCTGTAATTAATGCGCTAACACCATTAAAACTAAAGCAATCTACTAACTTAGAGCTTGAAGAGTTTAGAGAAAATTTACTAACTAGTTTTGATGACTATGAGCGTAATTGTTACTCGCAACAGGTAACAACAAGTTTAATGCAAGAAGTTAAGTTTGCTCTTACGGCTATGTGTGATGAATTTGTTATGAGTTCAGGTGCTCATTTTAGAATGGATTGGATGTCTCGACCGCTACAGCTTGAATTTTTTGGTAACAACCGAGCTGGTGAAGAATTTTTTGAACGTTTAGGTAAGTTGCGTACCGGCGGAGAGCAAAAGCTAGCTGCATTAGAGGTTTATTATATTTGTCTGCAGCTTGGCTTTGAAGGCATTTACAAAGTTAAAGGCATTGAGCAATTAAAAGCGTTAATTGTTGATGTTAGAGCTCAAATTGAAGATATAAAAGGAACACCGAGTTCTCAATTATCTGATAACGGTATACCTGCAGAAGGGTTTGCTATGAAGGTGGGGCGTAATATTCCTTATTGGGTGATTTTGGCTATTTGCTTGGGTTCTATTGCCTCATTATTTGCTGGATTTCATTATGTAATTAATAAGCAAGCAACGCAGAGTACTCAGGTAATAGACAACCAAATTGAAGTGCTGACTCAGCTCAATAAAACCAACGAAACACGATAGGTAACACAATGCAGGGAAGAGTTAATAAAAGCGGTTTAGTTCATTTTTTATTGGGCTTGGTATCATCGCGTGCAACGGGTCAACTTATTGGCTTTATAGCCGTTTTGAGTATTGTGTGGTTTGCCGGTCGCATGGTGGGTTTAGATACTACCGATAAAAAATTAATTGCGATGGGTGCTGTAACCGCTGTTTTTGTTTTATTTATTTTTATTCGTTGGTTATGGACTAAGCGCTCAGGCGATAAGTTAGCTTCTGAATTAGCAAGTCATAATGCCGGTTCGAGTGCTGAATTAAGCGAAATTAAAGAAAAAATGCAAGAAGCATTGGGGTCTTTAAAAGCATCTCATTTAGGTGCGGGTTATCGTGGTAATACCGCTTTATACGCTTTGCCTTGGTATATGATTATTGGCCCTTCGGCTACAGGGAAAAGTACTTTATTTGCAAATTCGGGCTTACATTTTCCTTACTCTAATTCGAGTGAATTGCATATCCAAGGTTTTGGTGGAACGCGCAATTGTGACTGGTGGTTTTCAGATCAAGCTATTTTAATTGACACAGCAGGGCGTTACACAACTGAGCAGTCAGAAAACAAAGAGTGGTTGTCATTTTTAGCGCTCCTTAAAAAATACAGGCCAAAGCTGCCTATAAATGGCGTAATGGTGGCTATTAGCGTTGCAGATGTATTAACTTCCGACAGTGAAGAAATTCGTCAACATGTAAAATTAGTACGTGAGCGTATAGAGGAGCTAATTACTCAACTTGGCGTTATCTTTCCTGTATATATTACTTTTACTAAAACTGACTTAATAAGTGGTTTTGAACCTTTTTTTAGCGACTTATCTGAAAAAGAGCGTGAGCAAGTATTTGGTGCTTACTTACTCGATATTAGTGAAGATCAAAAAAATGATCCTGCGGAAATGTTTGAAGTTCGTATGCAGGAGCTATATGAGCGACTGTGCGAGCAACGATTAAGTAAAGTTGCACGCGAGCGCAATGAGCATCGTAAGCAACTAATACTAGATTTTCCTAACCAATTTCAATCGGCTTCAACTAAGTTAACTGAGTTTGTTAACTTGCTGTTTAAGTCTAATCCGTATCAAGAAGTTCCTTGGTTTGCTGGTGTTTATTTTACATCGGGTACGCAAGAAGGAACGCCTATTGAACGCATTACTAATGGTGTACGAGATCAATTTGGTGCGGTTGTAGTTGACCAAAAACAAGAAAGTATTACTCAAAGTTATTTTATTAACCGCGTATTTAATGATGTTATTTTTAAGCTGCAGGATTTAACGCGAGGAAACAGAAAAAAACGGTTAGTAGGACGCTGGTTAAAAGGTTTAACCGTTACTTCGGGCTTGGCATCTATTGCCGCAATTACAGCACTTCTTATTACGTCATACACGAGTAATCAACTATTACTTAATCAAGGTGAGTCACGTGTAAAAGCTGTTGTTGAAGCTAATGTAAGTAAGGCTAAAGATGAGCAAAAGCTCGCGGCTACGCTAGCTTTATTTGAGCACTATGGTCAGCTTAAAACTTACGAAGATTCACTTCCGTGGTATTTTATATTTGGTATTTATGAAGGTGATGAAACCTTAAATAGTGTTGCAAATGTACTATTTAATCAAATGAATCAACTTATTACTTACCCAGGTGAAGAACATCTACTTGCACAAATAAAGCAGTACGAAACTCAGTGGTTTGACAATGAAGATGAAGCAAAAGCAACTATTCGTCAGCAGTATTATGATGCACTAAAAATGCATTTAATGATGAGTACGAACCCTGAGCATATTTCAACGGAGTTTGCTAAAGAGCAATTGCTTAATTTTATTGCTGAGCATTTTCATATAGACATAAATGCACAAGAGCAAGCGCCAATTTATACACAACTGAGTAGCTTAGTTGATATGTACCTACAAAATATGGGTAGCGATATAGAGCAACCAGGTAAAATTGCATTTTGGCAAACTAACGAAACATCAATAGCACTCGCGCGCGATAACTTAAATACCCAGCCAGAGGCTTTCCCGTTATATCAACAAGTAATTACAAGTTTTGCTGAACGTAAAAAGCCATTGTTATTAAACGATTTTATGATTTCTAAAAATCGTGATGTATTTAAAAGTAAGTATAAAATCCCGTATGTTTATACAAACTTAGGTTGGCAGGAATATGTATTCCCAGAGATTAAACGTATTTCACGTTTGGTATTCTCAGGTGACTGGGTTATGGGTTCAAGCGATGAAAATGGTCAAAATGTTGTTGACGAAGCACAAGCTGAAACCTTGGCAAAGGCTATGCGTGCATATTACTTTAAAGACTACGGCAATACTTGGTTTGCTTTTATAGATAGCATAAAAGTACCTGCATTTAGAGATCTAAACGATGCAAGTATCGACTTTGCACGCCTTTCATCGATGGACGGCCCTTTTAACGATTTAATGAAACTGATTAACGACAATATTACGCTTGCTGACGCGCCTTTGAAAAGCCAAGCTTCAATAGGCAAGACCGCTGCTGATGTTGCAAATAAATTAGCTTTAAATACACCAACAATCACTCAAATGAGTACGGTTAGAGCGCCAGAGCTTGAAAGCCGATTTGCTGATTTAAGACGTTTTGCACAGCCAAATGAAGATAAAAACTCTTCTGATTACTTAAGGCAGTACATTAGTTCATTAAGTAGTATTCATTCAGATATTAAAGCTATGGCAGCGAGTAATGAAGATGATGCTCAAGCAATGATATTTGCGCAGGACTTACTTTCAGGTAACAGCCAAAGTAATGCATTGCAGTCTTCGTGGATTATTATTGAGAGCCAAACCCGAGCATTAGACCCTCAAACTAAAGAAACGCTAGATAAGTTATTTAAAGCCCCGCTTCACGGTGGTATAGCGACTGTCATGGCAAAAGCACGTACTCAGCTTAATCAAGAATGGGAAAACCAAGTTTATACTATGTACAACAGTAGTTTAGCTGGTAAATACCCGTTTAACTTAACAGGCCCTGATGCTGCTATAGCAGATGTTTCTGAGTTTTTAAATTCTGAATCTGGGATTTTATGGAGCTTTATTAATACCCAACTCAAACCATTTATGAAAGTACGCCGCGGTGTATGGGAAGAAAAACAATGGAACGGTGTAGGTATTGGTTTTAGCGCGCAATTACTTGATGGTTTAACTAAAGCAAATAAAGTAACTCGTTCGTTGTTCTCTAGTGGTGCTGATAGTGCTGGTTTTACTTTTCAAATGATGCCGGTTCCACACCGAGGTATTCGTGAAACGTACCTAGGCTTTAGTGAGCAAGGTTATCGTTATCGTAATGAGCCTGAAGAATGGCGTAATTTTTCGTGGCCTGGTCGAGGGGCTGCAGAAAAAGCGGTTCTGTATGGTTTAGATAACAAAGGGCGCCGTATTTCTATTGAGCAAGACGGGCCTTGGGCACTACTAAAAGTACTTAACTCAGCCAATGTTAAATGGATTAAAGGCACGGAGTTTTTAGCAACGTGGGAATTAAAAGATAAATCTGAAAAGCCGTTAACGGTGCAGTTTTCTCTTAAATCAGGTCGCAACAGCGGTATATTCTCTAAATACATGCTCACGTCGTTTGCATTACCAAGCTCTTTGTTTTCGCAAAGCCCTAGTTTGGCTCAATCGCAATCGCGAACGATGCAATAGGCCGCCTAGCAATGTTTAATTTATTTACTAAAAAGAAAATACCGACACTGGTTAAGCAACATAGTTTTGGTTTTATGGGTAAAACGCCGGTAAGACCTGACTTTGTAAAGCTTAATATTTCATCAAGAGAATCGGTTGCATTTGATCATTGGTTACAAGAAGGTTTTGCGCATTTAAACCGAGGCAGAAAAACGACAGATACAAGCCATTTGAATGGAACTAAGTCGTTGTTTTTTATATCGGGTAATGCTGATGATGGTGGCTTACTTGGGGTTTTACAGCCAAGTAAAGATAGCAGTGGGCGTTTTTACCCATTTAGCTCTTTTGTGCATAGTGGGCTTGATACATATAAGCGTCACCCGGCTTTTTTATTTTTATTTGCAAGCCAAGTAATAGAGCACCTTTTAGGTGTAAATGAAAATATTAAACAAGCTGCCAGTATTAATGAAATGGAGCAAAAAGCACAAGATTATAACCGTGTAGCTGATGCACTTAAGCAGCAACCAAATTTAACTCTAGAGCTTAATAAACTTAGAACGATTCCGATGAGTGTTTTTTGGCAGCATTTAGGTTTGAACGATATTGCTAAAAGAGCAATTTTAATTGAAGAACTCTCGGCTGTGCTTAAATCGATTGCAAATAGAGGGTGTTTAAGAAGCCAGTTTGGTATTCGCCTACCAATGCCTAGTTTTAGTCATGAAAGTGCCTTAGTTGCCGGGTTTTGGTTGCACTTAGTTGCATCTATGGTGGCAGATCATAATTGGCAGCCTTGGTTTTTTTATCAGTTAGGTGATGAGAATCAAGCGCCTAGTTTAACTATTTTTTGTAGGCCTATTCCAGCGTCATACTTTAATAGTGTGTGGGAATACGATAAAAAAACAAACGATATTGTTGATCTATGTAATTTAAAAGTAGAAAAACAGCCGTCTTCACAAACACTTAATTTTGCTGATATGGATAACGTGAGTGTTTACGATGCACTTCGTCGTTGGTGTAAATCATGAGTAATAAAGCGCCGCATACACATACCACCTGGATTGAATGGCTTGAAGCATTAAGTGCTCCTCTGCCGGGGAACAAGTGTGGAGAAGATTTAAAATATGAAGAAACATTTAAAGCATTAAAAGCATCTTCATCAGGGGTGGGGGAAGTTGACTTTAAAGTGATGTTTATACAAGCATCCGATTTACTCAACACTCAAAGTAAAGATTTACGCATTGTTAGTTATTTAGCACTTGCGGCAACAAGTGAGTTTGGGGTTACAGGTTTAACGCATACGTTATTGTTATTTAATCGTTTGTTGACTACTTATACGGATGAGGTACACCCACTAAAAGCCAGAATGCGCGCTGCAGTTAATACATGGTTTTTACAACAGCAAGAACGTTTAAAGGGTGTTGCCCAAGGGCATGATACAAACGCTGAACAATGGCCTGAACTTATAGCTGCCTTGACTCAATACAATGAGCAGTGTGTTGCGTTATTAGACAACGAATCTGGCCCTCTATCGACTTTGAATGAGTGGGCTAAAGAACAAGAAAAACGAAACCCAGTGCCTGTAGCTGAACCAGAGCAAGAAGAAAAAGCGATTAGCACAGAGCAAAAATTAGCTGAGAATTCAGCTGTAACGGCTCCAAAATCAGAAACTAATAATTCGGCACCAGCCGCAGTTGCTAGCCAGGTTAGTATTGGTAATGCTGATATTGCCTCAGATACAGCGTATTTAAGTGCGGTTAGGCAGCTACTTAACTTTGATAAAGAACAAAATAACATTGAACGAGTAATAAAGTTATCGCGAGCTGCACGTTGGACAAGATTGGCATTACCGGCTAACGAAAATGGAAAAACGCGTTTACCCGCTCCTAGAGCTGCAGCATTTGCTCCAATTGAAAATGCATTGGCAAGTGAGCAACCTGAACAAGCTTTAAATTTAGCCGAAGGGTTGTTTATGGAAGGGGCTATGCAATTTAATTTAAATCTCCAAGTGCTTAGTTTAAATGCATTAAAAAAATTAAATAAATTGCCGCTTGTTCATTGGCTTGAGCAACAATTAGTTAATTTAAATGAGCAGTTTCCTGCTTTAGTTTCCCTACAGTATGACGATGGAAGTCCGTTGTGTTCATCTGTAAATAAAGAGTTTTTAAAAGAGTTATCACATTCTGCAAAAACAGAGTCTGTTAGCTCTCAAAGTAGTGCGTTTGATGAGCAGTATAGCGAGTTAATACAAGACGTCGAAAAAGGGCAGTTATCGACGGCATTAATTAAAGTCGATCAAATAAATATTTTAAACGATTTTGATAAAGCTCAAGCGCAATTATTAAAGGCAAAATTATTAATAAAAGCTGAGCATTACGAACATGCTTTAGCATTATTAAACGTGTTACTAAAACAAATAAAAGCGCATGACTTAGCGCAATGGCAACAATGTTTTTGCATGGAAGTATGGCGATTTTCCAAGCAGTGTTATGCAAGTTTGTCACATACGCCAGAAGATGAAATGAGTTTAGCTGCTAAACATATTAGTCAGCAAATGATGGTAACTAACCCTGCACAAGCATTAGCGTGGGTTTAGTTACAAGGGCTTGACTAATATGTCGAGGTTTAATTGGAATTGAGTCGGTAGATAACCAAACTGCAAAGGAAAAAACATGAGTGATACATTTCAAAAAGAGATCCCCAGAGCTCGGATCAATATTTCGTTAGAGCTTGATACAGATGGCGCTTCACAAAAAAGTGAATTGCCATTAAAGATGCTAGTAATTGGTGACTACTCAAATGGTCAAAATAGCCAAGAACTATCTGAGCGTGAGCGCGTAACAATTAATAAAAATAATATTGAGCAAGTGCTTAAAGATATGGCGCCTAAAGCGAACTTTCAGGTAGCGAACAAAATTAAAGGTGACGGCGAAATTAACGTAAACCTTGAGTTTGATTCTTTTAAATCGTTTGACCCAGAATCAGTTGCTTCTCAAGTGCCAGAGCTTAATAAAATGATGGCTATGCGTAATTTACTTCGCGACCTTAAATCTAATTTATTAGATAACTCATCACTTCGTAAAGAGTTAGAGCGTGTTTTACAAAATCAGCCAGAGCTAGATGAGTTAAAAGCTAAACTGGATGAAATTGCGCCGCTGGCTTCTGAAGATGAAAAACAACCAATAACTGAATAAGGAGATTACCATGTCAATGCAAGAACAATTAAATGTTGCCGCGCATACCACGGAGCAAGCTCCTTTATCTACTTATGAAAATATATGTGGAATGGTTGATATTTCTCCAGTTTCAGATGAAATCAAACTTGATTCATTTAGAGATGCAAGCAACCTAGCTGAAACTCGTGCAAATGAGCGCTTAACAGCAGCTATAAATGTATTTTTAGATATGGCTAGCAGTAGTGGCCAAGAAGTAACGCGAATTGATAAATTACTTTTAGACGATTACATCGCAAAAGTAGACATTATTATTTCTCAGCAGTTAGACCAAATTTTACATCATCCAAATTTTCAAAAAATGGAATCAGCATGGCGCTCGTTACGCTACTTAATTAGCCGTACGCCTAACAACGCTAATATTAAAATAGAAATGCTTGATGTAGATAAAGAAACTCTAAGAGATGACTTTGAAGAGGCGCCAGATACAACGCAATCTGCACTATACAAGCATGTATATACCTCAGATTACGATACGCCAGGTGGTGAGCCAGTATCTACAATGGTTTCGAACTTTGAATTTGATTGTTCGGCACCCGATGTATCGTTACTGCAAGAAATATCTCGTGTATCTGCAGCTGCGCATTGTCCGTTTATGGGTAGTGTAGGTCCTAAGTTTTTTCTTAAAGACTCATTGGAAGAAGTGTCTAAAATCCAAGATTTGGGTTCTTACATGGAACGCGCTGAGTTTCTTCGTTGGAAAAACTTCCGTGAATCAGAAGACTCTCGTTACATTGGTTTAGCATTCCCACGCTTTTTACTACGTCTACCTTACGGTGAGACAAATCCTCTTCGTAACTTTAATTACCAAGAAGATGTAAGTGCGCAGCATCATGAGCGTTACTTATGGGGTAATGCAACATTTGCATTTGCTGCAAACATTATCCGTAGTTTCCATGATAATGGTTGGGCTGTAAATATTCGTGGGCCGCAATCAGGTGGTAAAGTTGATAATCTTCCGCTGCATTCATTTGAAGCTGGTAAAGGTGTAGAAACTAAAATACCGACTGAAGTACTGATTTCTGAAACTAAAGAGCTTGAATTTGCTAATCAAGGTTTTATACCGCTTAGTTATTATAAAAATTCAGATTTTGCATGTTTCTTTTCAGCTAATAGTGCCCAAAAGCCGCAGGTTTTTGAAACAAATGAAGCAACAGCTAATGCAAGAATTAACTCACGCTTACCATATATTTTCTTAGTATCGCGTATTGCGCATTACTTAAAAGTTTTACAACGTGAAAATATTGGTTCAAGCAAACCTCGTCATGAATTAGAGCAGCAGCTTAATGATTGGCTTGGCGCATTAGTAACTAAAATGAACAACCCAGATGAATCTCTTATTGCTACACATCCACTAAAAGATGCAAAAGTAACTGTAGCAGAGATTCCAGGTAACCCTGGTTATTACAGAGTAAGTACGTACATTGTACCTCATTTCCAAGTTGAAGGGATTGATGTTCGTTTAGCGCTAGTAGGGCAAATGCCTGGCGAAAAATGAACTGCTACGCCGCCAATGAAACGGATTTAAGTACTATCAAATGCGTCTATTTGGTGAGTAGTTGGCAGGTGTACATAAAGGATTAAGACTTATAGTCTAAAAAATTGCCCCAAGTTGGTTGCATCCAACTTGGGACATATTCCCCAGTGGCATGAAGCAGAGGGCTTTTTGGGGGGCATAAATATTACTATTTATGCCAATGCCAACTAACAGGAAACACTTCATTCTAAAAGGAGAATAATGAAATGGCAATTCCAGCGTACATGTGGTTAAAGGATGACCAAGGTAATGACATCAAAGGTTCTGTAACTGTTGCAGAGCGTGAAGGTTCAATTGAGATCCTACACTTTGATCATGAACTTCGTATTCCTACGGATAACGATACAGGTGAACTTACAGGTACTCGTAAGCATGAACCTTTTGTAATTACAAAAGCTGTTGATGCGGCTACGCCGTACTTGTACAAAGCGTGTTCAAACGGTCAAACACTTAAGCAATTAGAGCTTAAATGGTACCGTATTGATGACACAGGGACTGAGCGTGAATATTTCTGCCACAAGTTGGAAGATGTAAAAATCACTTCGATCTCACCAACAATGCATAACGTTAAAGACTTAGACAAGGAGCGTTACCCGCACCTTGAAACAGTTTGTCTACGTTACAAACGCATTACTTGGACTTACTTAGATGGCAACATCGAGTTCTCTGACTCTTGGACTGAAGGTCGTTAATTAGTCAGTAATTTTGAAGGATATGCGCAAGCATATCCTTTTATTGAGATGTAGATATGGCGTTATTCGATTTTTTAACTCAACCAGTTACACGCAATGGCCATCATGGTTTTCAAACTGATGAGCAGGTTAGTGTGTGCAAGCATTTAAATGAGCTTTTAAATGCAAGAAGAGGCGTGTTAAAGCACTTGTCTGACTATGGTTTGCCCGATGTAGAGGATATTTACGAGGGGTTACCATATTCACAACACACGTTAGCGTTTGAGGTTAAAAAATTGATAGAAAAGTACGAACCACGCGTACGATATGCAAATGTAACACCTGTTGAAATTAAAGAAGATAATTGTGTAATAAGGCTAGATATTCAAGCGTTTTTAACGAGCGGACAAAGTATCAAGCTAAACACTCGATTTGAATCTGGCGGTAAAGCAGACGTTATGCAACATGCAAAAAACAATAATTAATATTATTTAAAGGATTGATGAATGCAGCAATATTTTGATGCACAAATGCGCTTGTTAACCCAAGCTGGTAAGCAGTTTGCTCAGTTTTATCCTGAGCATGCAGGAATGCTTAACATTGATGCATTAAAAGATAGAGACCCTCATATTGAGCGCTTATTAGAAGGCGTGGCGTACTTAACTGCCCATACTCAAAAGCGTCTAGATGAATCAGTCCCTGAGGTTTCAGAGCAGGTGCTGCGTCAACTGTGTCCAATACTGTTAAGTTATTATCCTTCTAGTACTGTGGTGCAATTTAAGCCTAAATTGGCTATGCAAAAAACACATTCTATTTCAAAAGGTTTACAGCTCAACCCTCCTAAAGCAAAGACCGATAATAAAAAAATAATTTTCAGTACAACCCACGGTTTAGATGTTGTCCCATTGGATGTTGAACATGTTAGATACCAAGAGTCGCACTTGGGTGCAGAGCTACGAATAGGGCTTAAGTTTGTATGCCAAGGTGAACGAAGTAATTTTGATTTATCTAAACTAAACTTTTATTTACGTGGCGATACACCATTATGCAGTGCTTTATTTCAGTTGTTAAAAACACCTAATAAGCAAGCTGAACTTGATTTTGGTTCTAACCATTTTGAGTTCAATAAAAAGTTAAAAGCAAAAGGCTGCAGTGCGACTTATTTAGATATAGATGGCGCTTTACTGCCTAGTGCAGCTAAAAGCCATCCTGGATATGCACTATTACTTGATTATTTTAATGCAAAAGATCGGTTTTACTTTTTAACATTTGATGGTTTAAAAGACGAAGAGTTTCCTGAGCATATTGACCGTTTTGAAGTGGTATTTAGAGGGGATAATAAACTACCGCCGGGCCATCAGTTAAGTAAAGAGAACATTTTAATCAATTGCGTGCCAGCAGTTAATTTATTTAGCCAAGCCGCAGAGCCCATTAAAATAGAGCCTAACCGTACTGATTATATGATAAGTGCAGATCAGACTCGTTTTGACCACGTTTTTAGCTACACGGTTGATGCAGTTGCTGGTCGAAATTCTGTAACGGGGCAATCGTATGATTATACGCCTCGTTATCAAAGCGTATTTGAAGACGAGAAAAAGCTATTTACTGTGCTCACTAAAGATGTAGGTGCAGCAGCCCCAACTCATTATTTACAACTCCCTTTTAATTTAGAAGATGAAAAAGAAACTCTATCAGTTGATTTAACCTCTTTTAATGCTGGTTGGCCTCGTCAGCTTTTGCAAGAGGGAGACTTGAGCGAAGGCGGAAAAGACATGCCGAGCATCGTTGAGGTAAAAAGTGTTATACGCCCAACTAATTATTTAGCATGTCCAAGTCAGCCAAAGCATTGGCAGCTTATTAGCTTGTTAAATGTAAAGTTTTCGCAAATTACGCAAGTTACAGAGCTAAAAAGGTTACTTGTGTTGTTTGACTGGTCTGATAAAGCTGAGAATAGATTAAGAATTGAAAGCATTTTAAAAATAACAGCAACGCCAATCAGCCAAATTAAGCGCGGAATATTTATCAAAGGTGTTGATGTACTTATTGATATTGATGAAAGCAAATTTGTTGGTGATGCCGATTTATATCATTTTTGTAATGTATTACATGAATTCTTTTTAATGTATGCCCCTATAAACGAAAGCGTACAAACGCGTGTTAATGCAATTCCTAGTTATAAATCGTGGAGTTGGGATATTGAACCGGGTAAGAGTTATCAGCTATGAGTTACGCTGATAAAAATTATGCGCACCCAGTTTGGTCTAAGTTACCCGCGCCAATAGAACTACTTATTGAGCAGCCTTGGCGGTTTAACTTATTTAAAGCGATGAGCTTAATAGAAAAACACTGGGCTGCGCCTCAAGAGTTAGAGCAAGGGATTAGTAACAGAGTTGTTTTTAAACCTTTTAAAGAGCTTGGTTTTCCGGCTACTGATGTACGCGAATGTGTATTAGAGAATGATGGCAGAGGAAGATTAAGCTTATCGACCTCTTTTTTAGGTTTGTATGGTGTAGATGCACCCATGCCACACTATGTATTAGAGCAAGCAGCAAGTGATGAACAAAGCGGTGACCGCGTTCGTCAGTTTTTAGATATATTTAATCATGTACTTTATTGCCAACTTTTTCAGGCCTGGAAAAAGTCGCAAATTAATATAGCAGGCAGAGGCGCGAGCCAATTTGATGGGTTAGTTGAATCTATTTTACTGGGAAAAACTGATCAAAAAATTCAGTGTGGTATTGCAAGTTTAAAGCAAACTAGCGCTGCTGGCTTAGCGCAGCTTCTTAAACATAGTTTAAATATAGACACGCTAAAAGTTGACGACACACGAGCAAATTGGCAAAAAATAGATACACCCAGTGCAATAGGCGAAGAAAACCAAATGGTTTTAGGCAGCTCTGCAGTACTTGGCACGAAGGTATTAGTTAGCGGAAGTATTTTAACAATAGATATAGGTCCAGTTAATAGTGATACAGCCATGAGTTTAACGCCAAGAAGCGAAGAAGGTATAAAAATGGCGGCACTATTATCTGCGCATCTACCAAGTAATGTAGAGTGGGTTTGCCAAATAAAGGTAGCTAATGAGGCGGTTGCTGAGCAAGCACTTGGTCAGCAACCGTTAGTACTTGGACACAATTCATATTTAGGGGCTGCAGCTGCAAATACAACAACACATAGCTACAGTCATCAACAGTATAAACACTAAGGAATTAAGGATAAAAAAATGGATGCTAAAGGTATAAAACAACTCATAGATAAATTAAATGGCCACACCGCAACAGCACTTGGATCAGCCGCTGGGTTTGCGAGTAGTCGTAGTCATTTTGAAGTGCTTCCTGAGCATTTACTTATTAAGTTGATGGAAGAAGGAAGTAATGGTGACCTTGAGCACATTTTTCATTTTTTCAATATTAATCAAGATAAAGTATGGCACGAGCTATTAGACTTTTTAAATAAACAGCCTGCCGGTAATCAAAGTAAACCTACATTTTCTCGCCGTTTATACGAATGGCTAGAGCGTGCATGGTTAAGTGCTAATGTTCAGCATAAAAGTGATTTTATAACCGGTGCTGCACTTATTGACTCATTAACAGAGTTATTACCTTACAGCCCTGTACTTCAATTACCCGCTTTACTGGATAAAATAGATTCACGTTTTTTAGCTGAAAACTTAGATAAAATTTGTCAGCAATCTTCAGAGCGTTTAAATATAGCGGCTAAATCAAAGTCTGCAAATCAAGCAGATTCATCGCAAGGCACAGCTGCGCTTGATGAGTACTGTGAAGATTTAACTGAAAAAGCAAAACAGGGTAAAATCGACCCGGTTCTCGGTCGTAATGACGAAATCCGTATGATGGTTGATGTGTTATGTCGCCGAAGAAAAAACAACCCTATTTTAGTGGGTGACCCAGGTGTAGGTAAAACAGCAGTGGTTGAAGGTTTTGCCCAGCGCATAATTGATGGCCAAGTACCAAGTGATTTGCAAGGCGTACGCTTATTAGTGCTTGATATGGGGTTATTGCAAGCAGGAGCTGGTGTTAAGGGGGAGTTTGAGCGCCGCTTAAAAACAGTAATCGACGAAGTTAAAAATTCAACAACACCAATAATTATGTTTATTGATGAAGCACACACTTTAATTGGTGCCGGTGGTGATGCAGGCATGAGTGATGCTGCAAATTTATTAAAGCCAGCATTAGCGCGCGGAGAATTAAGAACCGTTGCGGCTACAACATGGAGCGAGTATAAAAAATATTTTGAACGTGATGCCGCACTAGAGCGCCGTTTTCAGCTTATTAAAGTAGATGAGCCAACAGAGCAAGCTGCTCAATTAATGCTTGCAGGCTTAAAAGATAAATATCAAGAGCATCATAATATTCAAATTACGGATGATGCTATAGAAGCTGCTGTTGTTTTATCGTCGCGCTATATAACAGGCCGCCAATTACCAGACAAAGCTATTGATGTATTGGACACCGCAGCGGCAAGAGTACGTATGTCGTTTGCTACAGATCCTGCTGCTATTGAGTCTGAGCGCGAGCATATTAATTACTTAGAAACCAGAATTAATAGCCTTAATGTAGAGCTAGGGCAAGGTTTAGTCGTTGATAAAGATAAGCTTACCCATTTAGTTGAAGAGCTGGTTATTGCACAAAATAAATTGGCGCAACTTACTCACTCGCGTGAATCTCAAATTTCGACTTTGAGTCAAATTAACGAGATAAAGCAGGCAACTGATCAAGAGCTTGATAGCGAATCATTACTGACACTTCGCCAATCGCTTAAAGAGCAAAATACACAAGACAACGGCTTATTTAGTGAAGTAGATGCAGATGCTGTTGCACAAATTATTTCACAGTGGACCGGTGTGCCTGTAGGGGCAATGGTAAAAGATCAGATTAGTAATTTAATTAACCTAGAAGCCACAATTAGCCAAGAAGTTATAGGGCAACAGGCAGGATTGGCTAAAATAGCGCAAACGCTAAGGGTGAGTAAAGCCGGCGTAAGTAACGATGAAGGTCCGCTAGGCGTATTTTTATTGGCAGGCCCCTCAGGTGTAGGTAAAACAGAAACCGCTCGCTGCTTAGCTAAACAATTATTTGGTGGCGATAAGTTTTTAACCACTATAAACATGAGTGAGTACCAAGAGTCGCACACTGTATCGCAATTAAAAGGTTCACCTCCGGGGTATGTTGGTTATGGAGAAGGAGGTGTATTAACCGAAGCGGTAAGGCAGCGTCCATATTCAGTAATTTTACTTGATGAGGTTGAAAAAGCGCACAAAGATGTAATGAACATGTTTTATCAAGTATTTGAGCGTGGCACCATGCGTGACGGTGAAGGGCGTGAAATAGACTTTAAAAATACTGTAATTATCATGACATCTAATTTAGGCTCAGCAGAGTTAATCGATGCGTGTACACCGCCTACAGTTATAGACCTAAGTCCTCAAGATGATGAGGAAGAACAGGTACAGCAAAGCGAGCAAGAAGCAGCTATTAACGAAGCGCTAAATCCAACGCAAGCACCTATAAATGAAGACGGAACACCTTGGAAAGTACCATCAATCGGTGTGCTTACTGATTTAATTAAGCCGCAGCTACTTGCTTTTTTTGCGCCGGCTTTGCTTGCCCGTATGCAAGTTATACCTTACTTAGCGCTTGATTCAGAAGCACTGCAATCTATCGTTAGCCTGAAACTTGAAGCTATTGCTACACGTTTGCACGAAAACCACAAAATGCAGCTACGAGTAGATGCCAGTGTTTTAGAAAAACTGACTACTCAATGTACGCTTTCTGATAGTGGTGCACGTATGGTAAATGCAGTTATAGAGCAGCAAATACTCCCTGGTATCGCTAAATCAATTTTAGAGTTTATGGCAGAAGAAGACATGCCTGATATTTTAACGCTGGCTGTTGACGAACAAGACGAAATTACAGCGACATTTGCAGATAACGCTTAAATAAAAGGACGTAAAAATGGGATTCATGGACATATTTAACGAACTCAAGGCCAATAAAAGTCACTTTAGTGTTGCTATACAAGGCATGCCTGACGGAATGGTCTATGTAACCGACTTTGAGTCTAGAGACGATCGTTTATGTGAAGACTATGAATTTAAAATCCAAGTATTGAGCCCTGAGCATTTAACATCTGAAATGCTAATAGGCAAAGATGTATCGTTATCACTAGTGTGGTCAATGTTAGATCGGACTATATCAGGGTTAATTAGTGGTTTTATAGCGCATGGTCAAAGTCATCAGGGGTACCACTATACTTTGATCATGAGTTCTCATTTAACATTACTTAAGCATCAGCATTCTAACCGTGTATTTACTGCTATGGATGCAGGTAAAATTATTTCGAGCGTGTTTGAAAAAGCAGGTTTCCCTGCGCAAAAATTAAATGTGCAAGCAAGCTCAACCATGCTTGATATGACCGTGCAGTACAACGAAACTGATTACGAATTTGTAACACGCTTAATGCGTAAGCACGGTTTTGTATACAGCTTTGTAGAGCAAACGGGTGGTGAATGTACATTGTATATTTGCAATGATTCTAATGGTATAGCGCAAGAGTTTGATGAAATAAACCTAAGCTATGTACCGCCATCTGGGCAAGTAAGAACGAGTGAGTCAATTTTTGCTATAAGTAGACAGGCCCAATTATTTCCACAAAGCACGCACTTAGATGATTACAACTACCAAGCTCCGGGTAATTTGCAAGTTTCAAAAAATAACAGTGCGTCAGTTATTGGTTTTGGTGAAGATAGTCATTACGGTGATAATTACGGGCAATCAAACGAAGGCCAAGACTTAGCAACTATCAGACAGCAAGCGTTTGATTGCCAACGTGAGCAAATAATAATAGATACAGACTGCAGGGCGCTTCGCCCTGGTATGCGTTTAAATATTTATGACCACCCAGAGCATGATGGTCAGTATTTAGTGACGCGTGTAGAGCACAAAGGTAGCCAAAGTGCTTCGGTTGAATACGGCTCTAATGTAAAGGGCTTAACGTATAAAAACCAAGCTTATTTAATTAGTGTTAACCAGCCTTATAAAGCTCCATTACGCCCAGCGAGACGTGTGTTTGCAACGTTTAATGCATTAATTGAGCAAGAAATTGACGACAAAGGTAACTACGTAGTAAAACTACCGTTTAATCAAGATGGAGAAGGCCAAGAAAGCCGTCCTACACGTTTAATGCAACCTTACGGCGGCAGCGGGCACGGTATGCATTTTCCACTAACGCAAGGTACAGAAGTGCTCGTGTGTGGTGAAAATGGTGATTTAGACAGGCCTATAATTTTAGGCGCACTTTATAATGAAAATGCTCCAAACCCTGTTACAAGCGAAAACCCAACTGAAAACAAATTAGTAACTAAAGCTGGGCACAGCTTTGTAATGGATGACAAAAAAGGCGAAGAGAAGATAAGCCTTGCCAATAAAAACAATAAAAACCAATTAATACTCGATGCAACAAATGGTGCGCACCAGGCAATGTTAAAGTCTGTTGATGGTGATGTTAAAATTTCTGCGAAAGAAAACCTTCAGTTTGTTGCCGAGAACGACGCAAACTTTACAGTCGCTAATAATTTTACAACCCGAGTAGAAAACAATCTGCAAATTCAAACCCGCGAGGGAGATATTACAGTTACCTCGGCTGCGGATTTAACTCTAAACTCAGCCTCAAATAGTCGTATTCAAGCGGCTGACGGTAACTTAGAGCTCACAGCAACTGATGAGCTTAAAATGCAAGCGCAGCAAGACATTAGCGTTTACTCGGTAGACGGCAACCTTGAGCTACAAGCACCTCAAGGTGATTTAGAGCTAAATAGTGGCGGTAACATCACTATAAAAGCAAATGGGCAGGGTTCAATTCAGTTAAGTCAAGGTGGCGCAAGTATAGAAATTGATGCTGCGGGTAACCTCACAATTGATGCCACTAATATAACGTTAAGTGCCACTAATATAGCAATTAAAGGCAGTGCAATTAGTAATAACTAAGTTAAAGGAGTAATTTAATGAACGCTAAAGTTAAAAGTATATTTAATCACGATCAGCAACTTGCACCTGTAAGTAAAGTTGATGAATTTGGCCGAGTTAAAGGCGTTACAATAAATAACGACGAACATAATGTGGTAGCACAAGCGGCGCATATAACACCATGCCAAGTGGGCGACACAGTACTGCTTACCCATACTGCACAGGGCTTTATAGTAACAGGCCTACTTGCAAATGAAGATCAAGCACCCGCTGCATTCATTCAAAATAGCCAAGGCCATATTGTTATTGAAGCTCAGCAAAGTATTAGCCTTCAAACGGCTAAAGGGACGATAGAAGTATTTGCCGACGGGACGATAGTGCTCGAAGGGCGAGATATAACGGCTAATAGCGAGCAAGATCTTACTTTGGCTGGCTGGCCAATTAGGCTCAATTAACACTATGTTTGCTCAAGTCGCTCAAGTCGCTAAAGTTAAGCAGCATCAGCAGCGTTTAACTACTCTATTAAAACACAAACAAAAGTTGCAAGCGCAAGGTGTTTATCCGCTTGCTCGACTCAATGTAATTGAAAGCCAATTACTAAATCATTTATACACACTCAGCGATTTAAAAAGTGATGCACCCACAGATTACTTTGCAGGTAAAAATTTAACACAAGTAAGTCATTTAGCGCTTAATGAATTTATTACCCTTGCGATAGAAAGCCCAGAGCACCAAAGTATCTACACGCTATTGCTACAAAGTCTTAATTTAAAAAGTGAACTTAACAGCGGCGAAACTTTTTTAGCTTTAAAGTCGGATAAACATTTAAGTTATTACAGTGTATTACAGCACTTACTTGGTTATTGGCAGTTAGATGATAATAAAGCACTGCGTAATAGTGTACTCAACGAAAAAGAACAGCTTGATAGTAACGCGATTACTTTACTTTTTTCACAGCACTTAAGCGAAACAGAGCTTAGCCATGCCATGTTACATACTAACTTTGATATTGCTTATGCAGCACTCGTGAATGCCTATTGTAATAAAACAAGTAACTTATCAGACATACTATTTAAAGTATTTGCTAAAACAAATGATGACGACAAAAAAGCAAAATTACTTGCCCTAGCAGGGCTTACTAACGATCCGCGCTGGGATGAACCTTGCCTACTTTTTTGTAAAGCTAACCCCGGGCTTTGCCAGCATGTACTAAGCCACTTTGTATATAAGCGCGCATTGCCTTTATTTATTAATTTAATGGCGCATGGGGTAACTCAAAAACCAGCTTACGCAGCATGGCTAATTATTACTAACAGAGCGCTTGCCCAAGCAAACAAAGTAACTGTAGTAGAACCAAATAACGAAAAAAATGTACACAGCGGCATAAACCTTGATGATGCAGAGCATGCAAGGCAAGCGTTTGCATTAGTGCCTGGGGATCAATTGTTAAACGGCGTTAGCTTTGTGTGCAGTAATGCAAAACAAAAATTAAAAATGCTTGCAGGTGAAGTTGTGCAACGCGTTGTAGCACCACATTATTCTTTGCAAAAGGCCTGTGGTTTGTACCATGTATTACTGAGCGCCAAACAATGGCAAAGTGTTATAGCGGAGAGCCCAAGTGCTGAATAACTTTTCTCCTTGGCAGGCTAGCTTTTTTGATGGTTGGTTGAGTGACCGTACGTTGGCTAAAGTTGTCCTTGTAAAACAAAACTTTGAATTTGACGAAAAAGGCAATGTAACACCAAACGAGCCCGGCCCCGATATTGTTTTAGCTGATGACTACGATGGCGACCCCGCATATACACCACTGAGTGAAGTAAACGAGCAAGTCGCCTTTAAAACAGGTTTTGAAGTGTATGGCGACTTTACAGCTTACCCACCCAAAGCCAAACAAGCACGAGTGATTGAAGTAGAGCTTGGCCTTCATAATAAAACGCAGCCACTATTTAAAAAGCGTTTACGTGTAACTGGCGCACGCTTTTGGAAGCGCTCTTTACTTGGGCCTGTTGCAACTGATCCTAATATTATTGAGCCTACACCCATTAATTACAGTAATGCCTTTGGTGGAAAAGACTTTAACGATGAGTCTAATTATCTGCTTGAAAATCCGATAGGGAGAGGGTTTAAGCTTAAAAACAAACAAGCAAAAGGGCAGCAATTACCTTGCATTGAATACGCAAACCAACTACTTCGTAAACCGAGCCATACTACCCCAGTTGCAAGCTTTTCAGCTATACCATCACATTGGTCACCGCGTATAGAGCTTATGCCCGACATTGATCAAAAAGCACTTATGGCAGGCAATTACCCGTTTAAAACAGTACTTGATGAACATTTTAACAATATGGCACCGCTAGATCAGCGAGTAAGAAATGAGTTTACACAAGGGTGGGCGTTTTCACTTTCAGGGTTATACCCGTTACAAGCTTATGGGCAGCATCAGCGAGTTGAGCTTCCCTTTGAAGAGCCTATTGTTCAGCTAGTTAACACATTAAACAGACATACCATTAGTTTGCGCTGCGATACGTTGGTTATTGATTCTGACGCGCAGAGTTTTTCTTTGTTATGGCGCGGTTATATTGACGCAATACACGTAGGCGCAAATAGCCAGTTAGTTGTGGCAAAAAAGGAAACTAACAATGAAGTTTGATGTACTTTGCCATATAAATGCCAGTGGATGTACACCAAGTAGCTTGTATACCGCTGTTGCAAATCAAATGTTGTTTTCTAAACCGAGTAAAGCGCTAATACGTTGCGATATAAGCTTAGATGCCCCCTACATAATGGTAGAAATAGAAGAGCTTGCTCAGCTTGATAGGCAAACCAAATGCTTACTGTTATTAAGTCAGTTGCTTGAAAATATTGATATTACAACACTTAGAAAAACATCCCGCATAAGCCAAATAGTGTTTGTATTACCACAGGATGAGTTAAACAACCCAGTAATAAGTGACGATACACTCAGTGAGCTTTTAGCTGAGGTGATTTCGCAGCAAGTCCCTGATTTTGAACAAACTACAACGCTTGATTTAAAAAGCATAGCGCCAGATACCCTCATTATCGCCGTAGATTCATGCGTTAGTTACCAGTATGTGAGTACTCAAGCAAAAAATAATGTAGTGCAAGTTTTAAATGGCCCCCCTGGTATAATTAATGGTGAAGGTGGATGTGCATTACTTACACATGGGCAAGGTGGGCTAGAAGCACAGCTTTTTAATGGCGAATTAAGTGAGCAGCTTAACCAAGCAGAAGCTCGCGTTAATGATACTTACTTATTTGCAGGTAAACAGTCGTTAGCATGGCAAAAAAAATGGTTTGCTAATACACAAACGCTATATACCCCAGAAGATGAATTACTAGAGCTTGCAGACTTAAACAACACAATAGGTTATCAAGGTGTTGCTAATAACCTAACAGGGTTAGTACTTACGCATAGCTATTTAAATAACCCATTAAGTGAAGGGTTAAATCATGTGTTTTTATTATTTAATTCACCCAATGAGCAATTAATAAAAATTTCAAGGAGTGAAAATTCATGACATACATTAATGCAGCCGCAGGTAAACAAGCGGGTAGTGTTCAGTACGATGTAGACGCGCTAACCGCCGATGTGCGCTCAGGTGGATCGTTAACATGGCGACACAACAACCCAACTTTGTTAGGACTTAATAATAGCGCACGAAGTAACGGCGCATTAGGTAAAGCCAGCAATGTTGCTATTTTTGAAGACAGAGAAGCCGGTGAAGCTGCTTTTTTAGATGAAATAGCACGCCCTAAATACCGTGAAAAAACACTCGGTGAAATGGTAAACACCTTCATACCCGACTATATAATTCCGCCACCAGAATGGGATGATGAAAAAAACGAACCTATTTTGCCGTGGAACGAGCCACAAACGGGTATGGACGTTAATACCCCTATAACAGACGCGCAGCTATTTTTAGATTTAGTCTCAAGTCACTTAGGGTGGCAAGCCGGCAGTCAAGAACAGTTAACCAAAGATACACAATCGCAAGCAGCGCAAGTAGCCACAGTATCAGGGCAAAATGTATTAATTAATGGCCGCACCGCAGTGCACCAAAGTAGCGGCGGCAAGCTAAGCACTATTGATATATGTTTAACAACGGTAGGCCCAAGTGTCATCCCAATCCCTTATCCAAATATGGCCGCAGCAAGCGATGTAGCAAGTGTGGCGGGGTCAGTAAAAATAAATGGTAACGGTGCTGCCAACATAAAAAGTAATTTTTCAAAAAGTACGGGTGATATGCCAGGTGATAAAAAAGGCCTAATGAGCGGCACTAACGATGGTAAAGCTGAATTTATTATGGGCTCATTTAACGTACTCATTGAAGGCAAACCCGCTGTTCGCCAAGGTGACTTAATGATTTCAAACTCAAAAAACACCCCACCCATGCCGCTAGCGCAATCAGGTGGCGCATCACCAAGAGGGTTAAGTGTGCAAGTGAGAAGTAGTTTGGGTGACCAGCAAGTCGGTAAAAAAATAGTCATAAAAATATCAGGATCTGAAAAGTTAGACGAAGATGGAGTGTCGATAATATGAGTGATATGAGTATAGCTAACAAAGTTAATATTATAGCTGAACATAGAGAACTGGTATTTGAGAGCCAATCTGAAGGGGATAAAAGCGTATCTTTAATGGTGAAGGATAAGTCAATTGACGGTCGCCAAGAAGGTTATTATAAGATACCGCTTTATAAAATAAATGCTAGAGATGCAGATGACACTGCAGTGGATATTGAGCTTGTTCATATTTTTCCTCTTCGCTACGCGCATCCTGATGATGAAATTGATGGAAATAAAAATAACCTAAGGAATGGCTTTCTATATGTATATTTAGATGGGCATTTATGGCGAGAACTTAAGGTAACGACAGATAAAGATGTAACAAGGTTTAATGATATTAATCTTGCTTGGCAGAAAGGCTCTCTTACTTGGAAAACAAATAAAGGCTTTCGTGAGGCGACTGGTGAAACACTTAAAACGATTATAGTACCTAATAAACTTAATGGAAGTAACTGCCAAGTACAAATTGCTTTTTCTGAAGTGCAGTGGTCGTGGAAACAAATTCAATTATTTGGAGGGTTTAATCCTGAAGACCCAAGGTTAAACTACGGAGAGCCGGTTAAGCCAGGAGATAATAATGCTGATGCAATAGAGCTTCGAAACAACAGATTGTTTACGTTAGATAAGCTTGATGATTTTGAGCAAGGCTATAGTAGCAATCAGTTACCTCAGCATGTTGTACTCGATGTAGTAAACAAAGCTGGAGTTTATTGTCCCGTTATACCCGATGCAATAGGAAAAGTAAGACAAGCCGCTGCAGATATCACGCTTACTCGCTCAGTGATTAGCTCACTACCGATTGAGCAAGTAGCAAATGGACAAACGGTTTCGAGTGTTGATGAGCTCTCAAAAGAGCAGCGAGGTGAGCTTGAATTAGCATCGTTTGTTCAACAGACCTTTTTTGCTTTCCCCCAGTCTGTGTCTGACAAATTAGCAACATATGGTGAAGACAGTGTCTCTGAGCAAGAGCAGGACATTGCTAATGATTATAAAAAGTGGGTAGAAAATAAATTTGATAAAACAGCATTCAGAAAGTTTCTAGCAACAGAAAAAGTGCTTGTGCTTGGTGAGTATATCAATGAGCTAAGAGCCAATGTAAAAGACCTTATAGAGGATGAAGATACTGCTTCTAGCTTTTATCAAAGTGCAAGAGATTATGCATACCACTCAGGTAACCGACGACTCGATATATATCAACTTATGTGTGACGTATTAGCCCCTCTAAAAGATTTAACGGCAGACTTGCTTCGCTCAAGCGTAGTGTATGACCAAGACGCGCAAAAGCTTAAGCAAATCGACAGTAATGACCTAGGACAGCACATAATCTTAAAAGTGTTAGGTACACACCCTGAGGATACCAGTGACCGTTCAAATTTATTGAAACTACATAAGTTACTATTCCCTGATGAAACCAGTAGTAAGCCAAATTTGACTGAATATAAGTGTTTTCGAGATAAAAAAGATCCTAAAAATGTTGATTTTTCTATTGATGAATTTAAGTCTTTGGAGAATCAAGATGATCAACTTGATGGTTATATAGAAGGCGATTTAACGCAAGTATTTAGGCGTAGTAGCCAAGCTATATGGGGCTTTTTTAATATTATTATGGAAGTACCATCTGCCACTTATTCTATGTCTCAAGGTGGCGGAACAATTAAAGATGTGTTTACTGCTCGTAGAAAAAAACAATCTACCCTTCAGCAAGAAAGTAATGAGGTAAAGCAACAAATATCAAACTTAAAAGAACAGATAAAAAATAAACAAAACGAAATTAAAAGTTCTGAAAAAACACGCAATGAGCTAATTCAAGAAGCGCGTAACCAAGGTATTGATAGCGATGATATCACCGAGCAATTAAACAGGCAGCTTAAACAAAGAAACAAAGAATTAGATCATTACAAAACATTACTTAAACAAGCAAAAACAAAAAGTAGTGTCACCCGTGCGCATTTATCAACGCTAAAAAGTGTGGGTTTAGACATGCTTAATAGTGAGGCACGTATTAAGTCAGTTGCGATGTCGTATAACCCCTATCAAAAAATAATGCATCTCGCGCACATGGTTTCGGATGGTTTACTCGTTGAGATTGATATTGATGTTAATGACTACTATGAAGGTAACTTACCTGATTCAGTCGTCCCGCTTAATTTTGACAGCCGTTCTAAGCGTGCCGAACAACGAATTTTAGAATTTAATAAAATAACCGAAGGTATTGACGAAGCACTGAGCCAGGGTAGTTACCCAGGCAATGGCGGAACGCGGCCCATTGTTAAACTTAAAGTTAACGATAAAGTAACCATACCCGCTCGTTTAGATCTTATTACAAGCTTAGATGGCTCTTTAAATGAACTTGAAGCCATGGTCACTAAGCAATACTACCAATCAGACAACGCCAAGAACAAAGTGATACAAAAAATGGTAGTGCTAGATAAGGATAAGTTGGCAGCACTAGAAGAAAGCTTTGATGAACTTAGTGATGATTTAAGAGAAGATGAAGCTAGGCTGGGGAAAACAAACTGGGATTTAACTGGGTATAAAGATCATAATAAATCCCTCAAAAAATACGCGAAAACAGCATTGGGTAAGCAGCAAATGGGCAAAGTTGGCTCTGCCAGTATTGGTGTTTTGCCGTTTGTTTCTGGGCTAGAAGCCATCAACTTTTATACCGTTATAACTGGTGATGGCGTTAGTGCGATAGATAAAGCATCAGCGTTTGCTGATTTAGTTGATATAATGGTGAATATAGGTAAAGACCTTATTGAGCGTCGTTATGGTATGCCAAGCTCTGGTCAGTTGATTTTATATGCTGACAATAAAGTGCCAGCTAGCGAGCTTAGTAAAAAAATACTAAGAGGAAGGCTCAGTGTTTTATCAGCAAAAGTAGCCCTATTTTACACTGCAAACTTTTTTACATTAGTAGCTGGTGCTATTAGTACGTATGTGGCTGTAAGAGATGCCGTTAATGAATATAACAAGGGTAATGTGGATCTTGCCACGGCTAATTCTGTTATGGCTTTAGGCTTTTTAAGCATGACCGCAGCGTCGGGCATTGCCATTGTCACTAAAGGGGCATCTGCATTGATCGCCGTATTTGGGATAGCAGGCTTAGTGATAATTCTAATTGCGGCAGGGCTTATTTATTACTTTAGCGAATCAGAGGTTGAGGCATGGCTACATGCAAGCCCATGGGGTAAGGCTGCTTTTATTAACGATGGTTCAATAAGTGTGCGAGCCGAACAATGGAGAAATCGCCCTGATTTAGCACTACTCGATATATATAACGCACTTTATAAGCCTTATACAAAAGTAATCGCGAATGAACATTCCAAAACAGTCTCAATGGGGTTAACAGCTCCCGTAGTAGCAGTGAAAGAAGGTGTCGATACAAAAGTTAGCTGGCGAATGCTTCCACCTGATAAGGGAATGCTAAATTATTATGCGGCATCATTATTAACAGATTATGACTCTAGACTGGCAAGGTTCACTAAGCATAAGCACTTTAGTCAAATTCCTTTAGACTCGGTTATTTTTCTTAAAAGTATATGGACTTTGCAGCCAGCTCGAACAGGTTGGCAAGCTGAAACAAATAACCACGTTTTATTGGCCGCGCTCGGGTTAGAATCAGGCGACCAAATAGAGCTTAAATTAGAGGCAACAGTTTATCCAAATGGCAAAGGCCAGCCGACTATTCAAGGTTTTAATAGTACCTATGGCTTACCAATCGAGTATTACAAAGCGGGTGAAAAACCTGGAGCATTATCTTGGGGTGATGACCGCAGGTACAGTCACCGCATTGGTCAAGTAATCAGCCAAGCAGTAATTAATTTATAAGAAGTAGATCGCGTAAAGGAGTAACTATGAACATAGATGATAAAAACGTAGAGGAAGAAAAAATATTTAATGAGCTAGCTGAGCGTCTCATTGCTGAAGAGGAAGATGGTTTAACTCACGAAGAACGAGAAAAAATAAAAAGAGAAAACCGTATTAACGCAATTAAACAGTGGTGCGTTGAAAATCCTGGTCGAGACCCCGCTAGAGCAAAAGATAAAACCATAAAGCAACTGGCTTTGGATGAAAAAGCGGTGGTGCGAAGAGAAGAGTTTAGAAAAAATAACCCCGAGAAAGTGGCTGAAATACGAAAGCGAACTAGAAACGAAAGAAGATACCGTGATAATAGAGCAACCTACGAAGAGCAACTGCCAAGAGACTACTTACATAAAGACAGCTATGAAACGCGATTAAAAAAAGCCGAAGCACTCAATGGTTGCAGGTTCAAAACTCGCACGTTTAAAAGTAAGCGTTTTACTGATGAATATGCGGCAGAGCTTGAATCCCCAGATAGTGGGTCAACACTTGAGGGACATTGGGTTCGCACCGATGGGCAACAACTTGCTATTTCATGGTTTGGGGGGTGGTCGAATTTATTTACTATTCTTGGCTTTGGTTGTACGAGCCTCGCATTACTCGTATTTGGTTTCCATATTCTTGCTCTTATCATGGACGGGTTTGAATATTTCTGGGTGATGGCTTCAATCTATGTGATGCTCTTTGGTTTAGGAGTGTTTACGTTAAAACACCGAGCTATTTTATCGCACCGAGATAAGTTTTACTTTAATCGCCATACTGGGCTTGTAAAAACTCCGCATACATTACTTAGAAAACCGTTTTACTTACCTTACGAAGATATTGTTTGCTATGGTGCAAATGAGCTTAATGTCGGCTCAGCCCGTGGTGGTTCACGCGTGTTTGTGTCCCTTATGGTGCCGTTAAAATACCCGAAACGTTATCGTCTCACTAAACCAATATTTTACGTGGGTGGTTTTAACCGAGAGTGGGATTCGCTGCAATATGCAACAGCCATGACTTTTATGGATACATCAATCCCGCTTGGCACGCATTTATATCAATCGATAGAGCACTACTTCAAAATCGATAAAGATATAACGGAAAAACACGCTTTTCCTGAGGAGCTAAAACCTTATTTAGACCCGGATGACTGCCAAGTAAACAGACATGAAGTATGGTGATGTAAAAAACAACGCTGAGCATAAATAGTAGCTTTACTTTATTAAAACCAACCTTAAATAATAGAGCTTTTATTGTTTAAGGTACTTTAAAAGGATTTTTATGAATCGCTTTGCATTTAAAAATTTATCACTCGCAATGCTTATGAGTTTTTTTGTCTATTTTTTATTGAGTTATAATTCATTAAACTCAAGACCCATTTTAAGTTTTAATAGTACTACATACGATAATAATATATGCAACACAGTAGCTGGAGCATGTTCGAGTTTAGTACCTTGGGATTCGTTTTTTTTATTACCACTGGTAATGTCTATAGTATTTTTTTTAGTATTAAAAACGGCTGATAAATTCAACCTCTGTGTCTATTTTTTTCTGTCTAATTTTTTTATACTTGTTAATGGTGATTACCCTTATGTTTTTTATTACTTGATTGAGGGTGGGGTAATTTTGTCATTGTTATGTTTCTTTAATTCGAAACAGAATAAAGATAAAAAAGAAAAGAATAAAAGTGACCGTTTTTTTCATTGTCGAAATTATTTAAACACATTAGATAAAACAGGCGTATTTACTGGGATGGCTGCTGAAAAAGAACTCTTATCATTCTTTTTGAACAGTTTTTTAATCTTATTTTCTTTAATTATTATGATTTTATTTCCTTTCTTAAGTTTTTATATTAAAGGTGAAATAGATTTTAATACACTGAGTTTCATATCAACTTCTTTTATTAAAAGCGCTTTTTTAAATTCAAATATAACGTGGTTTATTTTAATTACATTACTTTCCCTTTTGTCGTTGCTATACCGTAAAGTATATGGAATTAATTTAGCTAAAACTAACAATGAGCAATAGCTTAGCGCAGTAGTTGTTTATGGGCATACCTTAAGCGCATTATAAAAGCCGCTTTATAACTTAAAGGAAGTTTGAGCTTGAGCTATACATAGTTTGAGTTTGTTAAAGGAATAATATGTCTATTTATAATTACTTAGGTGGCCCGCTGGCTAAAAAAACAATTTTTAATAAATACTTTAATGCTAAGACAAGTAAAAGTCTTACAAGAAAATTTGGTGGATTATGTATTCTTTATGATTGGCTATATATCGATAAGTTAGGCCTAAAGGCACAACCCCAGCGCTTTCAAGTCCATTCATGCGGTAATGACCCCATGAGAGCACTTATCTTTGGTCCCATGTTTTTGGGGTTTTGTGGTAGTTTGGTTGTTGCTTTAGATATAATGCTAATCCCATTTCATGGAGAGGACGATGCTTTTCATTGGTGGTTACTTTATTTAGTACTCGGCTTTAACCTTACATTTTTAAACCTTCAACCACTCTGGGATAGGATGGCGCCTCCTAAGTTAGCGTATTTTGACCGTCAAACAGGTATGGTTGGTTATACCTTTGATATCCCAGATTGTGAAGCACGAGATGAGTTTGGTAATTGCTGTTTTGATTGGCGAGATATGCAATGCTCATTAATAAACGAAAGCACCTCGCAGTCGGGCTCGCGGGCATTTTTTCCAAGACTCTCCCATAAAAATATAGATAAATACCCACAAACAAAAATGACGATTGTAGTGACAGAGTTAGCACAAAACCCAATTTATTGTTTACTGTTTTGGGAGCGCCTAGTGCGCTTTATGGATAACACCAAGCCATTACCTGATATACCTGAATATGAGGGGTACAGGCACCTAGATTCAATCACCGCTGAGTTTGATAAACAAAACAATCGCCCTGAGGTTTACTGGCGTGACATGAGCTTTGCACAACAAACCGAAATATATGATGAGCTATATGCTGAAGCATATAAAATAGATTGGTACAGCGACGAGCCACAACCCGAAATCACCAAACCATGGCAACGCTGGACGCCTGAGCCCGAGCGAAAACAAACACTTAATTGAAAATACAAAGCGAAACGTTTATTTATGCAATTAACGTGTGGGATACCCTGAGTACCTTTTATGGCGGGATTTAGTTTATATAATAAGAATGGCTGTCTAGTTTTATTATCACAATGAGAGTGAAAAATCAGGGCTGCATTTTTTAATGATGACCGCAAGTATAGCCATCGCATTGGTCAAGTGTTCAGCCAAGCAGTAATTAATTTATAAGAAGTAGATTGTTAAAGGAGTAACTATGAACATAGATGATAAAAACGCAGAGGAAGAAAGAATATTCAATGAGCTAGCTGATCGCCTCATTGCTGAAGAGGAAGACGGTTTAACTCACGAAGAAAGAAAAAAAATAAAAAGAGAAAACCGTATTAACGCAATTAAACAGTGGTGCGCTGAAAACCCAAATCGAGACCCCGCTAGAGCAAAAGATAAAACCATAAAGCAACTGGCTTTGGATGAAAAAGCGGTGGTGCGAAGAGAAGAGTTTAGAAAAAATAACCCCGAGAAAGTGGCTGAAATACGAAAGCGAACTAGAAACGAAAGAAGATACCGTGATAATAGAGCAACCTACAAAGAGCGACTACCAAGAGACTACTTACATAAAGACAGCTATGAAACGCGATTAAAAAAAGCGGAAGCACTCAATGGTTGCAGGTTCAAAACTCGCACGTTTAAAAGTAAGCGTTTTACTGATGAATATGCAGCAGAGCTCAAGTCGCCTAATCGTGGCTCAACACTTGAGGGACATTGGGTAGAGAGCGATGGTAAGCAGTTGGCTATTTCATGGTTTGGAGGGTGGTCAAACTTATTTACTGCTCTAAGTTTCCTGCTAATGGTCGCTGCGGTTATGTTTTTTTTCGTTGACTTGGTTGTTATTGGTTTTGTGTGGGGCGACTATCGGTGGGTGCCATTTGCAATATATGCACCTATGTTTATTGTCGGTTTTTATATGCTGAAACACCGGGCCATATTAGCGCACCGAGATAATTTTTATTTTAATCGTCATACCGGTCTTGTAAAAACCCCGCATACTCTATTCAGAAAACCGTTTTACTTACCTTACGAAGACATTGTTTGCTATGGCGCAAATGAGCGTAATGTCGGTTCAGCACGTGGTGGCTCACGTGTATTTGTGTCACTCATGGTGCCGTTAAAATACCCTAAACATTATCGCTTTACCAAGCCTACTTTTTATGTAGGTGGTTCAAATCGTCAGTGGGATTCACTGGCATACGCCACAGCCATGACTTTTATGGATACATCAATCCCACTTGGCACGCATTTATATCAATCGATAGAGCATTACTTCAAAATCGATAAAGATATAACAGAAAAACACGCCTTTCCTGAGGAGCTAAAACCTTATTTAGACCCTGATGACTGCCAAGTAAACAGACATGAAGTTTGGTGATGTAAAAAACAGCGGTTAGTGTGAATCGCTGTTTTACTTTATGAAAAATCAACTTTAAAAACACAATTAGAGTGGCTGTCTAGTTTAATTATGAATTTGATGATAATAGCCTTAGCCTAAATGCTGCAGTTTATGAGTTTGAAATTGAATCACCTAGTATCAGTGTGTTTGATGTTGAAATAACACCAACACTTATATACAACGAAGATTTAACCTTACTAATAGATTTTGATGCATTTGAAAAGCCAATTAAAAATGCTTCACCTGATTTAGCAATCGCATAAGGAATCTGATGCAAAATAAAAATTACTTCGGTGTTGGAATAATGCCAAAGAAAACGAACTTTAATCGCTTTTTTGAATATCGCAGTATAAAAAATACATATCACGAATTTAAAGGCCTGTGTTTTTTATATGATTGGCTTGATACGAACAAGTTATATGAAAGTCAGCGCGAAAAATACAAAGTTGTCCCTTGTGGCAATAACCCTATAAAAGCCATTTTATTTGGGCCAATGGCTATAGGGGCTGTATTAAGTCTATTATTACTAATAGCCTGTGTCGTAGCAACATACTCTGAAGAGCCATTCCCTTGGTGGCTTGTAATCTTTACCTTTTCTTGGAATTTATTCTTTTTAAATTTATTACCGATCACAGCAAGATACATACCAGATAGGGTGATGTACCTTGATAGGCAAAACCAAACGGTCGGGTTTACTTTTGAGATACCAGGTTGTGAACAAAGAGATGACTTAGGTAACTGTTGCTTTAAATGGGAAGAGATTGTTTGCAGGTTAACCTCGAAAATGGGCGCGCCGGGTGTAATGAATTACTTTCCAGAAATTAGTCATATAGACCAAGATAAGTACCCTAAAACAATAGTAACCGGTTCAGTTGTAGAACTTTCAGCCAATCCAGTGCATTGTTATTTATTGTGGGAGTGTTATGTACGTTTTATGGATTTAAGTAAGCCATTGCCCGATGTGCCTGTATATGAACAACACCGTCATTCAGATCCAATTACAGCAGAGTTTGATAAAAAAAATAATCGTCCTTCAGACTTTTGGGTAGACTTTTCAATTGAACAACAAATTGAAATTAGGGACGAAATTTTAGAAGATGCTTTTCCATTTGATTGGTTAAAAGGTAGAGAGCAGAAAGAAGTAATCAAACCTTGGCTGCATTGGAAAGCAGAGCCTGAGCGCATAGAGCAATTAACGTGGAAATATAAAGTAAAGCGTTTATTGATTCAACTTTTTATCGGCTTTCCGTGAGACTGTTTAAGTTTCAGAGTCCATGATACTTTAACAATCAGAAAAGGAAATTAAACAGAGGCACCTTAAAGTGCCTCTGTTTATTAAAGGAATCTGGTGCAAAATAATGACTACCTAGCCGCTGATATTATGCCTAAAAAAACGCGGTTCAATCGTTTTTTTTATCCTGAGAGATTAAATAGTCTTAAGGGTAAGTTTAAAGGCTTGTGTTACTTGTATGACTTACCTTCTAAAAAACAGAAGGCAATACAAAAACACCCAGAGCGATATAAAATAGAAATGTGCGGGAATAGCCCAATTAGAGTTATATTATTTGGCCCAATCATAATCGGCTTTGTTTTAAGTTTGTTATTTTTATTCTCTTGTATTGTGATGACTTACTCCGAGGAACCTTATCAATGGTGGATACCTATACTTACTTTTTCTTGGAATTTGTTTTTTCTTAATTTACTGCCGCTAACAGACAGTTACATCCCCAAAAAACAAATATACTTTGATAGACAAAAGCAGCTAGTAGGCTTTACTTATCCAATCCCAGGTTGCGAAGCGCGTGATGAGCAGGGTAATTGTTGTTTTAAGTGGGCTGATATTGTATGCCATTTAGATATGGTTGCAACACGCCCGGGTGTAATGGGATTTGTACCCTATATAAGCCATGTTGATGGGGATAAATACCCTGACACTAAAATTGTTGTACAAGTGCCGGATAACTCAAATAACTCAAATAACCCAAATAACCCAATGAACTGTTATTTATATTGGGAGCGTGTAGTGCGCTTTATGGACAATAGCCAACCACTTCCTGATGTACCTGAGTATGAAAACTACCGCCACCTTGATGAACCCACCGCTGAATTTGATAAAAAAATGACAGACCTAATAAATTTTGGAGCGACTTTTCACTTGATCAACAAGCCGAAATATGGCAAAAATTTAATAAAGAGGCTGCTCATTTTAATTGGCTCAGAGCGACACCTAACAAAGAAATAATTAAGCCTTGGTTACACTTTAAAGGTGAGCCTGAGCGTATTGAAAAACTAACATGGAAATACAAAGCAAAGCGTTTAGCGCTACAACTGTTTATGGGAATACCTTAAGCGCATTATAAAAGTCGCTTTATAACTTAAAGGAAGTCTGAGCTATACATAGTTTGAGTTTGCTAAAGGAGTATATGTTTAATTATAAGTACTTAGGCGGCTCGCAGTCTAAAAAATAATCTTCAATCAATTCTACGAAGAATGTTAAACGGTTTGTGTATTTTAGTTAATTGACAATATGACATCTTGTATTTATTACTTCTAATACTTTAAGAACAGCTTATCTCGCTTAAAGCTAATATATAAATACTTAGTCATTTCTATTATTGTTATTTTTAATATCGCCAGTAAATCAACTAAATCTATTTAGGCATAACTCTAAGAATAGCGATTTAAAATATGTCACAAGTTGGCTTTTGTTGTTAGGCTAAAAATACAAATATAAGAGGGATTTTTATGATCAAGGCAAGATCGGCTAGCGTGACTTTAACGCTTATTCTATTTTTATTAATACCAATGCAAGGATGTGCAGATATGTTTGGCTTTTTTAACAAACAAGACGTTACGTTGTCGTTGCCTGTAAAAGGCAGGCTATTAAATAATGGTGAGCCTCAACAAGGTGTTAAAGTAACAAGAGAACTCATTTATGGCGACACTTATATTGATGAAGCAATAAGTGATAGTGCTGGCTACTTCTATTTCGATAATAAAACAATACGCAGCTCAAAGCCTTCAAACATGTTTTTTAATAGCTCTTTGCTACAGAGTATTTATATTGAAAACAAAAAAGATGAAGATTCAATCTTGTGGTACACCACAATACAGTTCACAGAAGAGCAAGCACTGCTGTCTGACATATTAAATAACTTTGAATGCGAACTTAGTGAAGAGGCTATAACGTACGATATACCGATAAAAAACACGGGTCAATTTTATACAGTTTATACACGTTGTAAGTTATAGAAATTAGTGAGAAGTTTTATAAAGCCACTAATGTTCATCTATTAGTGGCTTTAATATAACGATTAACGTTTTAACTGTGCTTCATTTTGGTTTAGTAAACGAATTATAGGATTTTGCTCTAATATTTTATTTTTCAAAATATAACCAATAATTAGTCCAGCTATAAAGCCACCAATATGCGCACCATAATCAATGCCATCAGGACCTGTTACTGCACCAAAAATGTTAAATCCTAACCAAATAGCAAAAAACCATACTGCAGAAAGTTTCTTCTGATAAATTATAAACATAAAAGTAAGGCTTGCGTGTCTGAACCACATTAAGTACATGCCAAATAAACCTGCTATGGCGCCACTTGCCCCCACGCCAGGTATATTCGACATTGGGCTTACAATGTAACTTGCAAACGATGCGAGTAGTCCACAGGCTAAATACCATAACAAAAAGCGTTTATGGCCTAACACGTCTTCTAGGTTATCGCCAACGATATATAAAAAGTACATATTGCCGACTAAATGCATTATAGAGCCATGTAAAAATACGCAAGTTAATACAGTCCATAGCTCATTACCTTTGCTTAAATCTGCTGGTGTCATAGCAAAGTTATCAATAACATAGCTAAATGAGCTTGGATTCAAAAAATAAAGTGCAAAAATCAATGTATTTAAAACAATAAGGCCGCGAGTAACCCAAGGGGTTTTTTGTGGTTTAATGTTATATTCAACAGGCATTTGCGTTAAAAATTGGAACAAGTAGGTTTTCCAACTTACTTTTTGATTTAGCTCGCCTAAACTCGCTTTTATTTCAGGGCTTTTTTCTACACTTTCAAGCTCATCTTTATCAATCCAGGTGCCATCGCAGTGTCTACAAACATCAATTTCGGTATGAAAAGCTTCCAGTAAGTGAAAACGTTCTAAACTTTTTTTACAATCAGGGCAGTCAAGCTCAGAAACGCCTAATGGCTCACCAAAGTGAGTTTCAAATTTATCACCTTCTGGGCCGTCATTTATCTCAGAAATCATCCTGTTCACTTCATTTTTCTCGAACCATAAGCCACCACATTCACGGCAAATATCTATTTCTTCACCCTGATAATTGGTTACTTCTAGTGGATGATCTTTACAATGTGGACAGCTTTTAGTTGGCATTTGTAAGTTCCTTTAACGAACCAACAGAAATATCATTCTGTTGTAATTCCATTTTTAATTGTTTAGCGCTATTTTTTAATGCAGGGAGTGTTTGAGTTTTAATTAAATTAGTAATCTCTTTTAATTCTTCAGCTGCTTGTCTAGCGGAAATCCTTTTATTAGCTACAGCGTCTATTAAAAATTTAGCTCTTGAGTAAAATCGACGTATTTGCGTTAGTAATTCACTTGGGGTTTCGAGTGTAGTTGGAGAGTACTGCATCGTTTGCCAAATGTACTTTTCGAGTGTTGGTTTAAAATACTCAATTTCTTTTATTGATGGGCTTTTTGCAAGTAAATTAGCATACTCTTCCATACTGTTTGCATTATCAGCAACTTCGTCAAATAAGGAGGTGCGCAAATAGTAGTTATCTTCCATTTTACTAAATGAGTCAAATTTAAGCGCTTGTTCTAAGCCGCTTTGAGCAGCTAAATACACGCCGAATATAGTAGAAATAACCATAAAAAATTGATTTAGCCAAAAACCAGTACTTTTTAGTTCTTTGTGATCGACCGTTTTAAGGGCTTGCGAAAATTTTTGAGTAACTACAGGTGGTTTTGTATTGTTTTCAGGGGTGTGATTAGTTGGTTCCAACAGTTTGTTCCTTGAATATTTACTTCCTTTTTAGGCGCACAAGAATACTTAAAAATTAACCAGTTAGCAATGCTCCTATCTACATTGAATATACTTTTTACATATATTAAAGAAACCATTCGAGTATAGCCCTTCCCCTAAATTTTAAATTGTTTTTTAAATCATCTAGCGATCCAACTAAACAAGAAACTTCATGGCTCTATATTAATGAATAGAGAGTTTTTGTAGTACCTGAGGCTATTTTGTTAGCAAAGTAACGTATTACCAATAAACGGACTAAAAAAACCTTCTCAATAACTCAATAATGAGGCGTAGTTAGCCTTTATATTTAAGGCGTTGTTGGCTCAACGCCTAAGAGGGGTATTTATTTTTGTTATACAAAAGTGGAGAACTTTTTACACAGGCAAAGACTATGTATTTAAAAGCACAGCGCCGCTTTTATTTTCGCCTAAATGATCATCTTTATTGTAAATTGGGCAACTTTTAAGTGATAAGCAACCACATCCTATACAACCGTCTACTTTGTCGCGCAGGCGTTGCATATGCGCAATGCGCTCATCAAGTTGCGATTGCCAATGTTTTGAAAGTGCTGACCAATCTTGTTTTGTTGGTGTGCGGTTGTCGGGTAGGGTGGCTAAGGTGTTTTTAATTTCATCGAGCGTTATTCCCATCGCTTGAGCTGCTTTTATTACAGCTACACGGCGCAATACATCAGGTTTATAGCGTCGCTGATTACCATTATTTCGCCAGCTCTTAATTAAAAACTTGGTTTCGTAAAAGTGAAGAGTAGATACTTTTACACCACTTCTTTTTGCTACATAGCCAACGCTTAGGTTAGCTTCGGTTAATTTTTTTTGTGAAGCGTCCATTATTTTAATCCTTTAGTTGACCTCAATATAACTTGAGGTTTTAAGCTTCTACCACATTAAAAAAGGGGCTAACTAAATGCAACAAAAATTTGAGCGTAGTACTGTTATTATTTATTCAAGTGCACGAAAAAACGGCAATACCACAGCCCATGTTAATAGCTTTGCCGAGCAAAATAATGTGCGCGTAATTTGTCTGGATGATTATAAAATTGCGCCGTATTGTTATGACAAAAACTATAAAAATGATGACTTTTACGCGCTATTTGAAGTACTTTTAAAGTACGACCATTGGGTGTTCGCGTCTCCTGTTTACTGGTATAACACTACGGTACAAATGAAGTCATTTATAGATAGGATCACAGATTACATGGATGACGAAACCTTGAAGCCGAAGTTACGGGCTTTACGTAATAAAGATTTTTCGTTGTTATCAAACGCATCATCGCTTGAAGCGCCTGATATTTTTGTAGAAATGTTTAAACGAACATTTAGCTATTTAGGTATGCAGTTTATTAACCACCATCATAAAAACACTCAATCGGCAGCATGATAAGCTGCCCTTTTTTCTTTGCTTCTGTTAGTTTTATAAATAGGTTAACTTATTTAAAACACAGGATTGTTTATGAAATACCTATTATTACTTTTACTTATAAGCCCATTTTCGCAAGCGGGTGAAAACCTTATTAAAGACTTTGGTTACTTTTATAGTGTCCCGGAGCATGTTCAGATAAGTGACTCTACGGTATTTAAAATAGCCTTTGATGTTGGTGATGGCGCTAAAAAAGGTGAGCAGAACAATTCAATGAACTCACTTGCACGTTTTATTAATATGCATATAGCACACGGTGTAAAGCCAGATAACATTCAATTAGCGTTAGTGGTACATGGTAGTGCTAGCGTTGATGTATTGGCTAATAGTGAATATAAAGAACGTTTTAAAGCAGATAACAAAAATCAAAGTTTAATAAAGCAATTGTTGGCCAATAACACCGTGGTTTATGTATGTGGGCAATCGGCTACGCATTATAAAGTAGCACCAGAACAACTAATTGAAGGTGTGCAAATGTCACTTTCGGCGATGACAGCACATGCCCAGCTGCAACAGCAGGGTTATACACTCAATCCATTTTAATAATTAACATGACAAAAAATATTCTCTGCTTTGGTGATTCTAATACGTGGGGTTTAAACCCTGTAACGGGAAAACGCTTTGATGAAAATACCCGTTGGACATCGTTATTAAATAAAAATTTAGGGTGTGGCTTTAACGTAATAGAGGCAGGGCAGCCTAACCGCACGTTAGTGCATAATCCACCGTTTGATGGCGTGCTTAATGGTGTTAGTTATCTAAAGCCTTATTTGGATAAGCATGAGATCGACTTTATTATTATTGCCCTTGGTACAAACGATCTTAAAAAACGTTTTAATTTAACACCTAGTTTAATAGCAGATGGGTTAAATGATTTAATTAACTCAATACATATTTATTATCAGCAAGGTAGTACTTTAAAATCTCCTAAAATTATTATTGCTAGCCCACCTAAAATAAGAATCACCGAGCAGTATTCGCGTATTTACGAAGGTGCAGATATAAAAGCAACAGAGCTCTCTAGTGCATTCAAAAGCGTTGGGGCTACTCATAAATGTACTTTTATTGATTTTAATACATTTATTAATGTAACAGCCGGTGATGGGATTCACTTTGAAAGTAATCAGCATTTAACGGTAAGCGCTAAAATCACTCAGTTTATTCAAAATTCGTTCAATAATTCTTAAATCGATCTGTTTGAATTTAATGCGACTTATGCAATCATCTAATAAAGTAGTGATATAAATTAACAACTTCGAGATGCTATGAAAAAGTACCAACAAAAATCTATTATAGCCATTTTAACCGGAGGGTTAGTTTTTGTAATTGGCTGTTTTATTTTGCTCAATTTTGCAGCGCAGCAGTTAACAGCACAAACAAAGTCTGATGCTGAATATATTCTCGGTCATGTAGAAGGTGCAATTGCAGAGAGGCGTCGAATTCTTACCCCATTAAATAAGCTTGCGTTTAAGCAGTGTGACAACACAACCCTTCTTGAGATGCGCCGCGCTTTATTTGATGCAAAATATGTAATTGATATAGGCTTTTTTAAAGGTAACCAGCTAGTTTGCACTACTGGTGCAGGCTTATTAAGTAAACCAATTAACGACAAACAGCCTGACTTTATTCGAGATGGTGAGAAGGTCAGGGTTCGTTTTGAGCCAGAGCTTTATCTATTATTATTTAGTGAGCGCCCTATGGAGGTAATTATAGTCAGACAAGGGGACTATAATTTAATTATGCAGAGCACGCCCTTTACCAACATCGGAATTACTGCGCCAGATTGGGAGGTTATTTATAAAACACCAAATACTTTGCATCATTTAGCAGGTAAAGAGGGGCTATACCAGCAGGTAAAAAACAGCGTTTTCTTTCCTTACGAAACTAACTCAGTTTGCAGTTCTACAAGTAGTCAATATTGTGTAGTAGTGCACTTGCCTTGGAGTCTGTTTTTTTCTAATAATCACTTATTATTAATAATTTCGTTAATTTTAACCTGTTTAGCGGGCATATCGAGTGCGTTAATAGTTGATGCGAGGATTGCTGCACGCCGCTCTACCAATCAACGTATTCGTAAAGGGCTCAAAAAGGGATCATTTTATTGGACTTACCAGCCCATTATTTGTTTGCAAAGTGGCAAGCTGATTGGTTGCGAGGTACTTGCACGTTTTGAAGATAAGTACGGTGCTTTATTTCCAGATGAGTTTATTCCGGTTATTAGAAAAAATAATTTAACTTGGACTTTTACTGAGGCAATGATTGCTACCACAATAAAAGAGTTAACCTCTATAGAGTTATTGCCAGAAGGCTTTAAAGTGTCGCTTAATATATTTCCGTGTGATGTAGAGCTGGGTAATGTGTCGTTACTGCCGCAAATTACAGAGCTTACCAACTCACGCTTTATTATTTGTTTAGAGATAACTGAAGACGAGTACCTTGATACAAGCATTGCGCATGCTCATTTTAGAACCTTAGTTGAATCGGGATTTAACTTATCATTAGATGACTTTGGTACGGGTTATTCGAATTTAAGAAACTTACAAAATTTGAGCTTTCATCAACTTAAAATTGATCGTACGTTTGTTCAAGATATAGCAACTGAGGGCTTAAAAGCCTCTATGATCCCAAATATTATGGAACTTGTGCATAAGTTTAATTATACCTGTGTGGCAGAAGGGATTGAAACCACTGAGCAAGAAGCTATTTTAAAAATGGCGGGTGTGCATTATGGACAGGGTTGGAAGTATGGTAAGCCCATGACGGCGTCTAAATTTAAAAATTATATAACTAATCAGCATTTTTAGATCTCAGCTGCCATACTAAACGTATCATTATGAAATTTATAAATATTAGGTTTATTATGATCAAATTAACATTAAGTGCTTTTGCATTTTTACTACTTAGTGCATGTACAACACAGTATCCAAACCAGCAATTAACAGGTAAACAGTTCCCAAGCATTAGCGGCGAAAGTTTAGAGCAAAGCATGGTGACTATACCCAGCGATTTTAAAGCAGATAAAACACTGCTGCTCATTGGGTACAAGCAAGATAGTCAGTTTGATATAGACCGTTGGTTAATTGGTTTAGATATGGCGGGCGTAACGCTCCCTACATACGAACTACCAACCATTGCCGGGATGGCACCACGTATGTTTAGCACATTTATAGATAGCGGTATGCGCAAAGGCATCCCTAAAGAATTATGGGGTGGGGTAATCACTATTTATAAAGATGGCGAGAGAGTTCAAAAGTTTACAGGTAACCAAAGCCCCAATAACTCACGTGTGGTACTTATAAATAACAGCGGCGAAATTTTATATTTTTATGATCGAGGTTTTTCGGTTGATGCGCTAAATAAACTAAAAGCGAGTATAGAATAATTGATCCTAAAAGTTAGTTTAGGCTAATGCATATTTAAGGCTTTATAAGTTATTAAGTCACTAATCCGATCTGTTATTTATCTTATAAAAGCAATTTTAAAAATAAAATTGATGAAGGTTTTGCATTGATTTAATTGATTTTTATCTATTGTAGGATGAGAAAGAATAACAGTACTTTAATATCAAAATCCCATTGTAAGTTGTATTTGATTTAGGTAATGTAGTGTAAATGTTTCAAGGACGAAATTTATGCCCCATAAAAACTCGGTATTTGTAAAAACAACGTTTCAATCATCTTTTCATTCACACAACTACACCGCTATTTTAAGAACACTACAAGCTTTGTTTGGTGATATTAAAATGGACGAAGTTATTCCTAAAGCTGAGCAGCGCACAAATTATGATTTGTTTTTAATAGATGGTGCTAAAAGCAAATGGCAAGACCTTATTCCGACTGACCTTATTTGTTTAGCTAAACACTATAGCGTTGTCATTTTTAATGTTGATAAAGAAGATGTGTGCGAGCAAAACTTATTGCTTAACCATTTTAATGGTGTTTTTTATAAATCTGATCCACCAGAAGATATTTTTAAAGGGTTACTTCGTGTTAATACTGGCGAGCTTTGGTTTACGCGTAAAGTGATTTCAAAAGCTTTTAACGATATTTTAGCCGTGGCATCGTCGTTTAATAGCTTACACGACGACATTGAATTAAAGCAGGACGATTACGATCATTTAACAAAACGAGAAAAGTCTGTTATTCATTTAATTGCACAGGGGGCGAGTAACAATACAATCGCTGATAAACTTAACATTAGCGACCACACTGTAAAAACACATTTATACAGTGCGTTTAAAAAAACTAACTCACGCAACAGGGTGGAGCTTGCTAATTGGGCGCAGCGCTATATATCGGTTTTGCTGCCAATGGCTAAATAAGAGTAAAGCCACCAATACTTTATTAAAGTTATTAAAGTAAAAACTTTATCCTCTAGATTTTTTATAAGGGTTGGGTTAGCGAAGTACTTTCAACTTACTAATCACACAACCTATAAAGGCTACAATATGTAGCCTTTAGTTAATCCAGGAAATCAGTTTACGCCGATTTTTTAGCCCATAAGCCTTTATCAATACCTTTTGTTATGAGATCTGTGAGTGCTTTTTCTATTGCTTGGGTAACACAAATACTCATAGGTTCATTGTCGCTAAAGCCTGCTTCTGCTTCTGCCAGTCGTTTGTAGCTTACGTATCTAAAAAAGCCTGCACGCATTTCTTGGCTAAGTACTTTTTTGCTGGTGGCTACACTCAATAATACTTGGCCTGTTCGAACATCAACAGCGCGTAAGTATATTGAAATAGCATCTTCACGGTAAAGTTCTGATGCGCCAATACCAAAGTATTCCATACCCAAACCACCTGTTTTCACATTAGTGTCGTAGCTTATGATACCGCCCTCTAAAATGATTTTTGCGGTTGTTAGCGGAGGTAAATCAGCTTGGTTAGGATTATCGGCTTGGCCTGCACGAATAATTTTTCGCTCTGTTAAAATGTTTTGTAAACCTTCACGCTCTACCGGCGTAAACCAATCAGATTCATGTAATGCTTGTATGAGTATTGAGTTAGCACCTTGAGTAACGGCAGTCGAAAATGAGCTAACGTTAGTTTGTGGCTTATATTGACCTGTTTGATCTCTAAATGAGTACACTGATACAGGAATACTCCCGACCGGTTTAGGTAAGTTTTTCAGATCTGCGAATAATTCGGTTGGCTCTAAACTAACTGCTTTTTGTTGCGATGGTGGGATTAAGTTCCCTAGGCTCGCACAACCGCTCAATCCTATTAATATTATTGTTATTAGTAGTTTATACATTATCCAAACCTCGGTACTTCAATGATCACCACGGTGTCATCAATTATATTTGTTATTCTTACTGTAATAGAATCGGTTGTGCTGGTTATAACTTCAATTTGATAATCGCCACTCATAAATATGGAGTCTTGATTGAAAAGGCTATCTTCTATGTCCTCACCAAATGCCATATCGGTAATTTCTCTTACCATACGATTTAAATAGGTGCGCTCTAGAGTTTCTTGAAATTGTTCAGCGTAACCTTTTTCTACTACCGGTGCTTTATGCTTGTTTTGAGCTTGGGCTTTACTCAACAGCATATTTGCATTGAGTGGGTTACCACCAAAGCTTGGGTTAATTGGGGTGTAAATTATTTCAGTTGCTGCTGCTGAAAAGCTTAATGTTGTTATTATTATAAGGGCTATATTTTTCATTTTACCATCCATCTTTAGCCATATCGGGTGTTGACACTGCCATGTTTTCGCGAGCCATTGCATCTATCACTGTATAAACAGCCTGCTCCACACGCTCATTTAAAGGCTCTAGTCGTCTACCTAAATAAGTTGCGTAAACAAGTTGGTTATTCATTATTAACGACAGCTTTGTGCCTGCTTTTGGAATGACCGTTTCTTTAATTTCAATGTTAAAACCTGCAGTTGAAGGGAGATCTCGCCAGTAATTAGAAAACTCAAAATAGAACTGATGACCAAAGCGGCTAATACTCCTATCAAGTAGTAGGCCGTCAATCTCCAACTCTTCAGCGGCATAAGATGCGGGCATTAAAAACAGAGAAAGCGTAAGTAATAATACTTGGTAATGGTTTTTATTATTATGCATAACTAAATGGGGAGAGTTGCTCTCCCCAACCTCAATAATTACATTTGAGTAATAGAAGTCACGTTACCGTCACCAATTTGGGTCACTGAAACAGTGCTGTTGAAACCAATTACGGCGCCTTCAACAATGTTATCGTTACCCATTTGAGTTACGCTAAACGAAACGTTTTCGCCACCTACTAAAAATGCAGGTTGCTCCATTCCAACTACCCAGTTACCTTCGCCAGTTTGTGAAATATCAATGCTGTGGCCATTACCTTCAACCATCATATCAACTACGTTCATTTCACCTGTTTGAGCTAGGTCAATCTGGTTCATGTTGCTATCTAAAATACCTGCAAGTGTAACCATGGCTTCGTTTTGAGAACCATTTTGCATAATATCGATATCGTTGTCGTTTGATGTTAGAGATATATCAGGATATGAAGACTCAACAACAGCAGTGTTTTCTTGGCCAGACTGAATAACGTTAACGTCATTTTCAGACCCATTAAAGTTAACAACGTGTGCTGAATTTGATTCACCTACTTGGTTAATCATAAATTCGTTATCGGTACCTAAAACGCCCATGTAAGAATCATTTAATAAGCCAACTTGTGTAGCCGTTAATTCATTATCGTCACCAATAATATCAACGGTTGTTGAGTTGCTTAAATCAACCTGAGTTACTGTAACTTCGTTGTTTTGACCTTCGAATAAGTTTGATTCGATAGTATTTAAAGAACCTTCTTGGTCTAAATCAATTTCGTTTTCATCGCCTAATACAGCTACAAATGTTACTGCGTTAGTATTGCCTTCTTGTTCAATTGAAAGCTCATTTGCATCGCCTAAAATATCAGTGAAGGTAACAGTATTACGATCGCCGTCTTGTTCAATATCAAGCTCGTTATCGTTGCCTTGTAAAGAACTCACTTTGAAGGTATTCCAGTAACCGTTTTGCTCAAGACTCAGGCTATTCTGATCGCCCATTACAGAGGTTAATTCAGCTTCATGCCACTCACCTGTTTGTAATGAACTGATTTCGTTGCCATTACCTTTCATATCTAAGTTGTAAAACCAATGACCACCAGTGCCTTGCTCTACATCAACGATATTGTCGTCACCAACAATCATGTTGACAGCTTCGTTGTTTACAAAAAAGCCTTGGCCACTTTGCAAAACATTTAGGTAATTATTATTACCAGTAACTTCGGTAATTACACCGTTGGCAACGCCATCTTGGGCATATACTTGCTCGTTGTTGTTACCAATTGTTGTTACGCCAACATAATTACCTGATTGTAATTGAGTAACTTCTGTTGTGTTCTCGTTTCCAGTAGTCGAAACCTCAATAGTATTACTATCTCCCTTTTGCATTAAAATCGCGGTGTTATTATTTTGCGATTGCGCCAATGTCATTGAATTAGCGGTGCTAAGTATAGATATTTTTGTACTAAGTTCTGAGTTTGATGCTGATTTGTTGTCGGTATCTGCATATGAGGCAAAGCTGGTACCCATTGCTATTGCAACAGCACAACTTAAAAGTGATTTATTCAACTTCATTATTTTCTCCTTGAAATATTAAAATCAAATACCCTAAATGTTATAGGTTTTAATAAGGTATTTGTTGTTTCAGCATGCCGTGCCGATATATTTTTTGTGATCCGCTTGCGTAACTTTAGAAGTAGGTGAAGCGTAATATGTGACTATAAATAATTAAGTTTTAATTTGTCATAAACATTGAACTAACAAAGTTTAAGCTCAAATTCATAATCACCCATTAACTGTATTCCCCTATTTCATTTTCTTAAATCATCATTTTTTACCAAATAATTAACCTTTTATTATCATTGGTTTATGTGTGTAACTGGTGGGTTTTAATGTAATAGTAAGCAAAAGCAGTAAAAAAGTTTGACCCTATAATGGGTAAGGTTGTAATGGGGCAGTTCATTAAAATGACTGTGTTTAGTGTTTTTTTTATAGCCAAACTGGTCAAAATTTATGATTTTTAATTCTTTTTAACTTTTTAACTTGTCAAATATCGTATTTACTAGTTTGCTTATAACTTGCCACGTGATCCCTTGTACTTGAAATAGTGAACAAACCCGCTTAGTACTTCTAAGCTAACCCAACTATGGATAGAACAATGAAAACAAAATTATCTATTATTACGCTTGCTTTACTACCTTGTTTGGCTTCGGCTAAATTACCTGATGCAGGAGCTCTTCCACAAGCAGCTGCAAGCAGTGACTCTGTTATTGTTAAATATAAAAAAAATGCAACACCTCAAATGCGTAAACAAGCACGAAGCTTGGTTAAAGCAAAAATTACAGATTTAAATAATGATGAAGTTGATGATAACTTCACATCATTATTCTCAGGTCGCCTTGCTAAATTTAAAGTGTCTGGCATGAGCACTAAAGAAGCTATTGAGCGTTTAAAGTCTCATCAAGCTATTGAATATGTTGAGCCAGATTACCGAGTAAGTATTGCGAGCGCACCTAACGACCCTCGTTTTGATGAGCTTTGGGGCCTAAATAATGAAGGTCAGACCGGTGGTACGGCAGACGCTGATATTGATGCTGTAGAAGCGTGGACTATTTCTACTGGTAGTCGTGATGTAGTTGTTGGTGTAATCGATACAGGTATTGATTATAGCCATAGCGATTTAGCGAGCAATATGTGGGTAAATACCTCTGAAATCGCAGGCGATGGTATTGATAATGACGGTAATGGCTTTATCGATGATATTCATGGTATCAATGCGATTACCAATACTGGCGACCCTATGGATGATGAAGGTCACGGAACGCATGTGTCTGGAACTATAGGTGCGAGTGGTAATAACTCTGTGGGTGTAGTGGGTGTAAATCATGAAGTATCACTTGTTGGTTGTAAGTTTTTAGATGCAGCAGGTAATGGATCAACATCAGATGCAATCAAGTGTATTGATTACATGGTTGGCCTAAAAAACTCTGGTGTTAACATCCGCGTATTAAATAATAGTTGGGGTGGCGGTGGCTATAGCCAAGCGCTGGCTGATGCAATCGAATCAAGTGAAGCTGCGGAGCTACTGTTTGTAGCTGCAGCAGGTAACGACACTATTGATAACGATGTAAACCCACATTATCCATCAAACTACGAAAATGCGAGTGTTCTATCGGTTGCAAGTACTAACCAAACTGATGATATTTCGTGGTTCTCTCATTGGGGCTTAACCAGTGTTGATATGGGCGCACCAGGTACAGCTATTTTATCTACTACACCGGGTGAAAGTTATGCATCGTATTCTGGTACGTCAATGGCAACGCCGCATGTTGCTGGCGCAGCTGCGCTAGTTTTATCTATTAATCCAGAGTTATCTACTCAAGAACTTAAAGATTTATTAATGAGCTCGGGCGATGCTAATGCTGCACTGCAGGGGAAAACGGTAGCCGGTACGCGACTTAATGTTAACCAAGCACTTATTGATGCGGATCCAACTCCTGGTTTTAAAATATCAGCTAGCCCGCTTACCCAACAAATTATAGCTGGAGAGGCTACAAGCTATACATTTACAATTGGCTCAATTGCCGAGTGGGATGAGGAAGTAACGCTTGAATTATCAACAACATTAGGTGGTGCTTATTTATCATCGCTTACAGCGCGCCCTGGTGATGACGTGATACTAAATGTTGAAACCGATACTGATACTCAGTGGGGAGATTACGAGTTTACCGTAACTGCCACTGCGGGTGATATTGTTAAACAGCAATCGGTTGAATTAATGATACAACCATTAGGGTTAAATGACTTTACCTACAGCAGTACTGGTAGCGTAGCAATTCCAGATAATTCTCCACAGGGGATTAGCTCAGTAATTAATGTTTCTGATGATTTAACCGTATTTGGCACAACCGCCGATGTTGATATTACTCATACTTACTCTGGTGACTTAGTTGTAAAACTAATTTCAGCACAAGGTACAGAGGTAACATTGCAAAGCAATGTTGGTGGTAGTAACGATGATATTATTAAGAGCTTCACGTCTAGTGTATTCAATGGCGAAGTAGCAAATGGTGACTGGACTCTTCATGTAGAAGATACTGCAGCCGCTGATACAGGCACAATTAATGGCTGGTCACTTACGCTTAGCGCTATAGGCGAAGTAAGTGCACAACCGCCACGTGCAGGCTTTACTGTTGATACGCAAGGTTTAACAGCCTCGTTTGTAGATACAAGCAATGATGCCAATAACGACATTACACAATGGAGCTGGAGCTTTGGCGATGGCGCTACATCAACAGATTCAAGCCCTGTGCATGCATATGCGCAATCGGGTAGTTACGATGTAGAACTAACTGTTACTGACAGTGAAGGTAATACAGATACATTTACCCAAACCGTTGTTGTAAGTGACGTGACCCTTGAACTGAACTTAAAACGCGCTAACAAAACACGCCTAGGTACGATGCGTGTAGAACTTAGCTGGGAAGAAGTGGGTGCAGAGTCATTAAGCGTTTACCGTAATGGTGAGTTAGTTGATACTACTGCAGATAACGGTCGCTACCGTGATTACGTGCGTGGAGCTACATTACCATCGTACGATTACCAATTATGTGTAACAGAAAATGTGTGTTCGAATATCATCACCGTTTCTTTTGAATAAATCTCACTACTCCTAAAGTAATTTAAGCCCAGCTTTGCTGGGCTTTTTTATGTTTTAAAAAATATAAACTATGCTTTTTTATACGGGTGGGTTTTAAGCCAGTGCTCGGCTATTTGTTCGCGCGTGGCAAACCAAACCTGATCATGCGAGCGGGCATATTCTAAAAACCGTGCTAATGCTTTTATTCTTCCTGGTCTGCCAATTAAGCGGCAATGCAAACCTATCGACATCATTTTTGGGGTGTTTTCACCTTCTGGGTCACCTTCTTCATAAAGCGTATCAAAGGCATCTTTTAAATAATTATAAAACTGATCCCCTGCATTAAAACCCTGTACGGCAGCAAAGCGCATGTCGTTTACATCGAGCGTGTAGGGCACAATGAGTTGTGGCTTACCTTCCTTAATACTGTAAAAGGGCAAATCGTCGCTGTAATCGTCGGCGTCATATAAAAATGTGCCATTCTCAACTACAAGGGCTGCGGTATTTGGGCTAGTTCGGCCGGTATACCAGCCTTTGGGCTTTTTACCTGTAAGCTTTTTAATGGCGTAAATGGCTTGTTGCATATGTTCGCGCTCGGTTTGTTTATCTATATTTTGATAATTAATCCAGCGCAGGCCATGGCTTGCAATCTCGTGGCCTGCTTCAACAAAGGCTTTAGCTACATCGGGGTGGCGCTCAAGGGCCATCGCCACTGCAAAAATGGTGACCGGTATATCGTATTTTTTAAATAAACGCAGTAACCTCCACACTCCCGCGCGCGAGCCATATTCGTAAATAGACTCCATGCTGATATGGCGGTCTTCTACATGGGGAGCACTGACTATTTCTGATAAAAACGTTTCAGCGGCTGCATCACCATGTAATACACAGTTTTCGCCGCCTTCTTCGTAATTTAATACCACTTGCACGGCAATACGTGCTTTATTGGGCCAATTTGCATGAGGCGCATGTGGGCCATAACCAATTAAGTCTCGTGGGTAGTTTTTAAATTGCTCGCTCATTTTATTGCTCCTTTTTAAGTGCCGTGAGCCAAAACTCGAGCGTTTCGCGCTCTGCGTCTGTCATTTTTGTCATATTAGCCAGTGGCATGTCTTTAGTTATTACGGCGCGAGTATGCACAAGTACTTGCGACTTTTTCACCTGTTCAATTGAGTCGAGTTTAAAGCCAAGTGGCGCTGTTTGAAAAAGCTCAGAGGTAGGTGTTTCGCTGTGGCACTGCGTACAGTGTTTGCTGATTATATCCCACGCTTGTGCGTCGGTAATACTTGCTTGTAAAGGCGCGTTTTCGTCTGCATTTGTTGTACTGCTGGGCCAAGGTGCTATTGCTAGCATAAGGGCAAAAAATGCTGCAATACCACTTATAAGTACTGAAGGTTTATTAACGCCTTGATGTTTTAAGTTAAAGTAATGGCGTATCCACATACCAATACCAAACAGCGCAATTAAAATAAGCCAGCCAAAATTGTGGCTATACGTGTAAGGAAAGTGATTGCTAAGCATAATAAATACCACAGGTAACGTGGCGTAGTTATTATGTATCGAGCATTGCTTGGCTTTTAGTCCTGGGAGCGATTCGGGAATACGGCCGGCTTCTACTTCACTTACCATATAGCGTTGCCCTGGCATAATAATGTGATACACATTACCCACCATACACGTGCCAATAAGCGCACCTACATGAATATACACAGCGCGGTCGCTAAATAATTGATCAACCCCAAAAGTCCATAGAGCTAATAAACCAATAACTACAGCAATAAACACTTTGCCGTTTTCAACCAGCGGGGTTTTACACAATAAACGATAAATACCATAGCCTAAGCCAATAAAACCAAGGGATGCGCCAATAGCTGCAAATTTACTTAGCTCACTTTTACTGTTATCAATTAAATACACATCGGCGCCAACATAATAAAGTAAGCTAAATAGTAATATACCGGTGATCCAGGTTGTGTACGCTTCCCACTTAAACCAATGCAGGGTATGAGGCATTTGTTCAGGGCCATTTTGATACTTAGCCACTTCGTAAAAGCCACCGCCATGCACGGCCCATAAATCGCCTTTTATGCCTTTATCTATTTTCCATTGCGGTGGTGTTTGTAGGTTGTTATCAAGCCATGCAAAATAAAATGAAGCGCCAATCCAGGCTATACCAGCAATAACATGAAAATAACGCAGTACTAAATGAGCAAGCTCAAATAAATAGTTTTCCATAACAGTTAAGCCTCTTCTAATACCGGTGAGCGGGTGTCTGAAAATTGATTGCTATCATCGCGCTTATACACACTTTTACCCATAATGTAGGTTTGCTCAACGCAGCGGTCGTCGCCTAACATCATCATTGCAAATAGTTTTTCATGTAGGGTTTTGGCATGTTGTATTCTAAATTTTAAAAACGAAGTTGCCGAACAATCCATTACAATAAAATCGGCTTCACAGCCGGCTTCAAAATTACCAATTGTCCCTTCTAAATCGAGCGCTCTAGCACCGCCGAGTGTTGCTAAATACAGCCCTTTAAATGCTGAAAACTTTTGACCTTGTAACTGTTGGATTTTGTAAGCTTCGTTACCTGTTTGTAGCAGAGAAAAGCTTGTTCCTGCGCCTACATCGGTACCCATGCCTACGTTTATGCCGTGCTCTTCACAGGCTTTTAAATTTAAAAGTCCTGATCCTAAAAATAGGTTTGAGGTAGGGCAGTGCGATATTGCCGCATTGTTATCTGCAAGGCAGCAAAGTTCGCGCTCAGATAAATGAATACTATGGGCAAATACTGAGCGTTTACGTACCATTTTTGCTTGCTCGTACACGCCTAAGTAATCTTCGGCTTCTGGAAATAGCCCTTTTACCCATTCGCACTCGTCTTTGTTTTCCGATAGGTGTGTGTGCAGGTAGGTGTCTGGGTATTCTTCAAGTAACTGAGTGCATTTTTGTAATTGCTCAGGGGTTGATGTGGGGGCAAAACGTGGTGTAACTGCGTAGCTTAGCCTGTCAACATTGTGCCATTTTTTTATTAGGGCTTTGGATTCGTCATAGCTTGTTTGCGCGCAATCAGATAAGTCGTCAGGGCAGTTACGATCCATCATTACTTTACCGGCAATCATACGTAAATTGCGTTTTTGTGATTCTTTAAAAAACGCATCAACCGATTGCGGGTGCACAGTGCCAAATACAAGGGCAGTGGTTGTGCCATTACGCAGTAGCTCGTCTAAAAAGCGATTAGAGATCTCTTTTGAATAATGCTTACACGTAAATTTTTTCTCTGTCGGAAACGCATACTCGGTTAACCAACTTAGCAGTTGCTCGCCGTACGCCCCCACCATTTCGGTTTGTGGTAAGTGTATGTGGGTGTCTATCATGCCGGGCATAACCAATTTGCCATCGTGGCGAATAATAGTGGCTGATTTATCTAAGCTTGGCAGTATGTCTTGCTCGTAACCAAGCTTAACTACTTTGCCTTGTTGAATAACTAACGCGCCTTTTTCAAAATAGCGATGGGCGTTGTCGCCTGCTATGGCAGGGTCGTCTACAAAATCGAGTATGTTGGCACAAACTACTGTTAAGTTATTATTGTTTTGCGTGCTCATTATTAGCTGCCTCTGTACGTTGAGTAGCCAAATGGGCTAAGTAATAACGGAATATGATGATGCTTTTTATCTTGTAATCTAAAGGTAATTTGCGCCTCTGGGTAAAACGCTGGGGTAGGTTGATTTTGATAATAACTATCTAAATCAAATACTAGCTTATAGGTTGCAAATTCTATCTCTGTATTTAGCCAGTCGGTAATACGCCCATCGCTATCGGTTGTGCCTTGGGTTAGTTGCACCCATTCGTTATTTGTAAGTTTAAATAGCTTAACAGCAACGTTTGCTGCTGGTTTTCCTGTGCTGGTATCGAGTATATGGGTGGTTATAGGGCTTTTTTTCATACTTTTATTCATAGCAATGACTCCAATCTTATTTTTGTTATTTTGGCTTGTTCGCCCGCGGCAATATTTAGCTCTGTACTGCGGGTGTTGTGCATGCGCTGCTCTATGAGTTCGAGCATTTGTTCGGCCGTTTTACCGCTGGCGCACACAATAAAAATAAAGCCAAACTTGTTCAGGTACTCTTTATTAAGGGCAATCATTTTGGTTAGTACGGCTTCGTTTGCTTTGCTCATACCTGATTGCTCATGCCCCGCTTTTTGTGCGGTAGCAGCGTATTTTTTGCTAAGGGTTGATAAATCACCTATTTGCGGGTGGCCTTCAAAGGCAGCTAAATAGTCGCTTTCGCCAAGGCTATCCCATATGCTTTGTGCGCATTCAAACAGCTGTTGAGCACTTTTAAATGGCATTGCTTTTACCATGCCCGCCACCCAGTTAGGGGCCGCGCAGCAATGCTCAAGTGCTTGTTTTGCTTGTGCATCATTTAGCGTATTTATTTGTAAGCTACTCATGCGTCTACTTCCTCCTGCGTGGTGCTAATTAAGGCATTTTTTAGTGTGCGCCATTGCAAGCCTTGGCGTTTTGGCGCTTGGGTTTGCATAGCCTGATAAAGGCCAATTAGCTGTCCACTAATCGAAATAGCCACTTCCATTGGTAATTTGCCCGTAATATTTTTAAGCCCAACAGGGCAGGTCATTTGTTGTATTTGATCGGCTGTAAAATCGCGATGTGCTAGGCGTTGTTTAAAACGTTTTGCTTTAGTGTCAGAGCCAATAACGCCCAGCCAATTGGCATCGGCGCGTTTAATAATTGCTTGGGTGAGTGCAAAGTCGAGCTGGTGGTTATGGGTCAGTATTAAGTAATTGTTAGCTTTAGGCGCACGTTTTACTTGTTCTGTTGGCTCTTCATCAACCACTTTTACTACGTTATTTGGAATAGCCTGTGGGAATACATCTGCGCGGCTATCTATCCATCGTATGCGAATAGGCAGCTGTGCCAATATACCAATAAGCGCTTGTGCTACATGGCCTGCGCCATAAATGTCGAGGGTAAAGCGCTCGCATTGCATGCACTCAAGCATAACGGTGGCAGCCCCGCCGCAGCACTGGCCTAAATTTGCACCTAGGTTAAATTGCTCAATTACTTGGGCGGCTTCGCCTTTGGCAAGTAGTTCGCGGGCTTTTTCTATTACTACGTATTCAAGGTGGCCACCGCCAAGGGTGTCGTAAATATGCTCGCCGCTTATTACCATTTTTGAGCCTGTGCCGCGTGGGGTTGAGCCATTTGTGCCAAGCACCGTGGCAATAACATAATTAGTGCCGCTTTTTTCGTGCTCGTTTATAGCCTGCGCCCAGTTTTGAGTATGAAAACCCTGAAACGACTCATTTAAATTAGTCATGTTGATTCTCCTTAAACCAGCTAGCGGTTTGCTCAATTGCACTCAATACTCGCTCTGGGGTTGCGGGTGTATCCAGTGGGGCGGTGTATTTGTAATCAGCCACACTGCTTATTGCATTACGAATGGCGCTCCATACACTAAAGGCCAGCATAAATGGCGGCTCGCCTACGGCTTTTGATCTAAACACGGTGGTTTCTGGATTTGCTGAGTTATAAAGATTGACGTTAAATTCGGCAGGGGTATCGCCAATAGCTGGTATTTTGTAGTTGGCTGGGCCAAAGCTTGCAAGCTGGCCTTTATTATTCCATTGTAAGTCTTCGGTTGTTAGCCAGCCCATACCTTGCACAAAGGCGCCTTCAATTTGCCCTATATCAAGTGCTGGATTAATTGAACTGCCTACATCGTGCAGTATATCAACACGGGTTACGGTGTTTTCGCCCGTAAGCGTATCTACTTCTACTTCACTCAGTGCTACGCCGTGAGCGTAGTAAAAAAATGGCCGACCTTCGCCTTTAGCTCTATCGTAATAAATTTTAGGTGTGGCGTAATATCCGGTAGATGAAAGCGATATACGGTTCATGTAAGCAAGGTTTGCAAGTTCGCTAAAGCTAATCTCGCCTTTACTAAAGGTAATGAGGTTATCTTTAAATACAATACTGTTGCTATCTACTTCAAAGTGCTCGGTAATAAAATTAATTAAGCGCTCTTTTATTGTGTTTACTGCGTTTAGCGCCGCCATACCGTTTAAGTCGGTACCGCTTGAGGCCGCTGTTGGTGAGGTGTTTGGTACTTTGTCGGTACGCGTAGCGCTAATACTTACCGCGTTAAAATCGACCCCAAAGCCATGGGCCACAATTTGCGCAATTTTAGTATTGAGCCCTTGGCCCATTTCGGTGCCGCCATGATTTAAATGTATCGAGCCATCGCTATATACATGCACTAATGCTCCGGCTTGGTTTAAGTGTTGTACCGTAAACGAAATACCGTATTTAACCGGCGTCATCGCAAGGCCTTTTTTTATAATAGGCGATGTGGCATTAAAGGCTTTAATAGCTGCTTTACGTTCCCAGTAGTCACCCGATTTCTCAAGCTGGCTTATCATATCTATTAAAATATGTTGCTCTACGGTTTGATGGTACGGCGTGGTATCGCGGCCTTTTTTGTATAAATTAAGTTTTCGGATCTCAAGCGGATCTTTACCTAATTTGGCGGCTATATCGTCCATTATTAGCTCGCCCATAATCATCCCTTGCGGGCCACCAAACCCTCTAAATGCGGTATGGCTTACGGTATTTACTTTACAGCGATTACCCTTAATTGTGGCAGCTGGGTAGTAGTAGGCGTTGTCGGCATGAAACATGGCGCGGTCTACAATGGCATCCGATAAATCAGGCGAGTAGCCACAAAATCCGTTTACGGTAATGTCGGCACCTTCTATTAAACCATTTTCGTCAAAACCAACATGGTATTGATTATAAAAAGGGTGGCGTTTGCCGGTTAATTTAAAATCGTCGCTGCGGGCTAGGCGCATTTTTACTGCGCAGCCAAGGTAGTAAACCGCAAGGGCAGCGAGGCAAGCCCATGGTGCGCCTTGGGTTTCTTTGCCACCAAAAGCACCGCCCATACGGCGGGTTTCTACGTTTACAAAGCTAAATGGCTTTTTTAAAATTTTAGCAACTAAGTGCTGCACCTCAGTAGGGTGTTGCGTAGAGCACTGAACATGAATGCCCCCGTCGTTATCAGGTTGCGCAAGTGCTATTTGCCCCTCAAGGTAAAAGTGTTCTTGGCCGCCTATGTTTATTTCGCCTCTAAGCTGGTGGGCTGCATTATTAATGGCGTGTTCGCTATTACCACGGTTAAGTGAATGGGGCGGCCTTACCCAATGCTCTTTGCTAATGGCTTCTTTAATATCGAGTATGGGTGTAGTTTGCTCGCACTCTATAACCACTAAACGTGCCGCGCGACGCGCTATTTCATAGGTGTCGGCAACGACAATTAATACAGGTTGTCCGTGATATTGAATTTCATGGCTGGTGAGTAATACATCACCAGGAAATACTGGGCCAATATCAAGCTTACCGGGTACATCATCAGCCGATAAAATACGTTTAACGCCTTCAACTGCCAGTGCGAGACTTGTATCTATTGATTTAATAAAGCCACTTGTAACAGGGGCGAGCACTGGGTAGGCATGTAGGCAGCCGTAAGGCTCAGGATTATCGTCGGCAAAATTTGCACTGCCACAAACTTGTTTAATAGCGCTTTCGTGATATTTAGATTGTCCAACGCTACCACCTTGCGCTTTTAGTTTATCCATTTCAAAGTGACGCATGTGAAATCCTCGTAATGGCAATGTTGTTATTTTTACTGCTAGTTGGCTGTGCATCGCAAAACTCAATACCAATACGCTGTAGCAAATTTTTGCTTACCGTAGTGCGGTAATGCGCACTGCTTCGTACATCGCTCATGGGCGTAAAGTCATCGTTAATAGCCGTTGCTGCGTCTATAAAACTACTTACTTGTAATGATTGAGATATCAGCTTTTGCTCAATATGCTGCGCGCGCTTAGGAATAGCTGCCATACCGCCCATAGCGCAGCGGGCTTGAGTAATCATGTTTTGTGAATGCTCTATAGCAAGCACCAAGCACACGGTAGATATATCGTCTTCAAAGCGTTTTGATATTTTATGACACGCCAGTTTTAGTGACTCTGGGCGCTTTGGGATGGTGAACTTACTAATTACTTCATCGCTTTTAAGAACCGTTTTTTTGTAATCAATAAAGTAGTCGGCAACTTTAATAGTGCGCGTACCAGTGCTGCTTAATAAATCCATTGATGCATTAAGCGCGATTAAAAGGGGAGCTGGATCGCCAATAGGAGAGGCATTTCCTATGCTGCCACCTAGTGTGCCGCTGTTACGTACTTGATTAGATCCTAAGCGTTCAAATAGCTCTTTTGACTCTGGGTAGTAATTGTAAAAAGCGTCTACAAATTGGCTATAAGGTAGTGCTGCACCAATGTGTAGCTCACCGTTATTATCTGCCAAGGTACAAAGATCCTTTACTTGGCTAAGGGAGATAATTACATCTGGTAAGAGCATGTTTTGGCTAAGATCAATGGCAAAGTCGGTGCCACCAGCAACTAAATGTGCATAAGGATAAAGCGCTTTTAGCTCAACAAGTTGTTGGGCAGTTTGTGGTAAGTAAAATTTGCGAGGACCATTTTTTAAAAATGGAATATCGTCATCATATTGCGTATTAAGTGATGCTTTAAATTGGGCGGCCATTGCTGAGTACGGTTCAGCTTTACGCTCATAGCTATAGGCTTTATCGGCTGCAAGTAATATTGGGCTATAACCTGTACAACGGCATAAGTTACCACCAAGTGCATGAATAACCGCTTTTTTACCAGGGTACGTTGGCTCATTAATATAAAGAGCCAACAAACTCATTATTATACCGGGCGTACAAAAACCACATTGCGAACCATGACACTCCACCAGTGCACGTTGTACGGGGTGTAAATCGGTTAAGTTTGGGTATAAGCCAGTAGTCACAGCCTCTACCGTTACTATATGTTTTGCATGCGCATTACCTAATAACAATAAACAGCTGTTCATTGTTTTGTATTGCCAACTAGTTTGCCCGTTTGCATTTATACGCTCTTCACCCACTAAAATTGTGCACGCGCCACAGTCGCCAGTTGCACACCCTTCTTTGGTGCCCACTTTCCCTTTTTTGGTGCGTAGCCAGTCCAAAATGGTGAGACTTGGCGAACATTCTTGTACTTCAATTGGCGTGTTATTTAATAAAAATTGAATCACACAGACCCCCTTAATTTTTATAAAGCCCTGATACATAAAGGCTTGGCGTATGTTTTTTCTTGTTATTTGCGCACGGGTAACAAAAATACTTTTTAATATTAGTAAGTTTATTGCAGTTACTATGCCATTGTTGACCGCTTGGTCAGTTAATGGTTTGGGGCGGCTAAATTATCGAGGCATAGGTAATAACGGCGTAGCCTTAAAAAATAAAGCACAGTGAAGTGAATGCTCTTACTATTTAAATCTAAAGGGGAAAATAGGGCTAGTAAAAACACATTAATGAAAATGCTTTATGTTGTGGTTAAACCTGACCAAGGGGACATGTTTTTTATAATGAATATAAAAGAGCTTGCTGATACGCGCTATTTAGCAGTACGCTTGCGGGTCGAGTTATACAAACGCCAACACGTTATGGTATGTTATTAAAAACACATAAATAATTGAATAACCTAAACTAATTATGTTAAATTACGATAAAAAGAAGATACGGACTTAGCTTTTATGGACTCTGAAATAGATTTTTCTACCTACACTTTAGATGAGCTTTACTCATCAGCGAGAGTTATAGATCGCGAAGCCTACCCAGATCGAGCAAAAGAAATAGACGACTTAATTAAAACGCGAGAAGCACAGAGCCCATCTGAAAATATTGTATCAAAACTAGCAGGAGAAAAAGCAACGCGCTCAGATAGGCTAGTGGCTGCTATTGTTGATGGCGTTTTAGGTGTTGTTTGTTTTATACCTTTATTCATACTCGTAGGGTTTGATAATTTAAGCCAACCAACACTTACTTTATCTGCAGGTTTGCTAGGTTATGGCATATTAAGCACGTTAGTGCTTCATGGTTACCTTATGTACCAACGCGGACAAACAATTGGTAAATCTTTAATGTCTATCCGTATTGAAAATTTAGATGGTACACAAGCTAGCTTTACTACAATTTACTTTAAACGCATGCTTTCTATGCAACTCTTATCACTTGTCCCTTCGGTAGGTCAGTTTATAGCTGGTTTTGTTAATCCATTATTTATATTTGGAAAAGATAAACGATGTTTACATGATCATTTCGCGGGAACAAAAGTGAGTTATGTAGATTAATCAGGATATTAATTATGGCAGCTTTGCCTAGGCAAAAAAAATTACCCGGATTTAAAATAATCTACAGTTTGGCTTTATCAGCATTATTTATTGTCATTTTACTATTTTACATGGAAGTAATTAACGAAAAGCCTCTATTGCATCAGTTTTTATATTTGTTTGGATTATCTTCTTTAGGAGTGGTTATTGAATGGCTATCAACAAATAATAAGCAATCACAAGCTATTGATATTGCGAATGGTGAATTTAAATTACTTGGTATAAATATAAAGGTGTCTGAGCTAGAAGAAGTACTTTATTGTCAAACGAAGCGGTTTGAGCATACCTTAAGGTTTAAATTTAGAGACGCGACCTACCGAGACATAGAAATATCAGCCCCTGACTTGATTGATGATTTACGTTTTTATCACTTTATGGTTGGTAATGGTTTACCAGTAAAAATGACAGACGATACAGGGCGTTTTTCTGAGGGAAGTTAATGAAAATTAGGGTGTCATCCACTCTAATTACCAACACAATAAACTCTTACTTTTTGTTTATAAATTAATTGTCGGATAGCATGGCTTCGTCATTTATCCGACCTACGTCAACAATAAAATTAGGGTAGATGTCAGCGTTATTTTTTATGTAATTCTACAAGTTGGATAGGTATTAGCCTATTAATCTTTGAGTCAATTTTTGTAGGCTATCTCGCTTATTTTGAGTGGAAAAATAGGGCTAATTTAATTTTAGGGGCTACTTATAAACAACGTGTAAAAAATACCTACTTTTAAAATAATTACCTTTTCAAATATTACCTTTCATAAAACCTAACCTCAAACTGCATTCAGTGTAAATTACAGCGTTGTTTTTAAATGTATTTTTTAAAGTTAATTCAACTTTTAAGGGATGTTTTTTGGCACGTAAGTTGAAACAACTCCTTATAAACTTTAAAAAGGAATTACCATGACTGCTGAATACTTTATGGTACTAGGGTTACTCGGTGTTGCATTTTTTGCTGTTGCAGGTGCATTGCTTGGGTATGAAAAAAACATTAGTGGCTTTGGCGTCGTAGTGGTTGCAACCGTTACAGCACTAGGGGGCGGTACCCTCAGGGATATACTTTTAAACAAACCGGTATTTTGGATTGCTACCCCGGAGTATCTATATTCGACCTATGGGGCCGTTATAGCAACAATTGCATTTATTCGATATTTACCGCGCGTTAATAACTACTACTTCTTATTAGTAGACGCTGTGGGTATGGCGTTATTTAATATTATGGGGATAGAAAAAGCACTCATTAATGGCTCTGGCATGGTGGTCGCAATTACCATGGGTATCACTACAGGTATATTTGGTGGTTTAATACGTGACGTAATTTGCCGTGAGGTACCAACTGTTATGCGCAGCGAACCTTACGCCTCTGCATGTTTAGCGGGTGGTGCAGTTTATGCTGCTTTATTTAGCCTTAATGTAGATTACATTTGGTGTATTTTAGGCTCATTTTTCACGACTATCTTTTTAAGATTAGGCTCTTTGCATTGGGGTTGGCATTTAACTATTTTCAGAAAAAAAGACTTCAGAGATCAAAGCGACTAATTTTAGCTACGAGTAGCCCGCGTTTGCATGTGGTACTCGTAATTATTCTCATCCGTTATAGTAAAACCCAGCCGCTTATAAAGTCCTAATGCTGGGTTGTTTTTAAGCACTGTGAGTTTAATGGGTTTTGACTGCGCACTTGTAATAACTTGTTTAATAACCGCTTTCCCATACCCTTTATTTTGATGCAGTGGATGTATTTGTAATTGCATTATTTCAACGTATTGAGCGTGCGTTTGGTACTTTAAAGTACCAATGGGTACCTCATTTATAACTATAAGGTGGGAGCAGTCATATTGGTCATCAAGTCTTAAAACATGCTGTTGCTCAGTTAAAAATAACCTGGCCCTTTCCAAGTGTTCAATCATAGTTAGTTTTCTGAGGCTTAATAAGTAGTCTCGGTCTGAATATGCTGCCTTTATAAATTTAAAAACCATAGTGCTCCCTTGCAACAGCCTTAATATTTATAATTGTAGAACTAGCCAAAATAAGTGCGCAGTATTAAATGTGCAAGCCAAACTAATAAAGGCAATACTACCAATACCCAAGTGCTTTCCACCAAAGCCCGCCAATAATTCCCCATACACTTAAATTAATAATGCTCATTATAAGGCCCATTACCCACCAATCTTTTAATGATACATAGCCTGAGCCAAACACGATGGGAGATGTGCCTGTTGCGTAATGCGTTAACGACATCATGAGTGATGAAGCGCCAGCTAACAGTAAACCTAAAAATAAAGGCGGAGCGCCAAGCGCTAAACCTGCGGCGTAAAATGCGGCAAACATAGCTGTAATATGTGCTGTGGTACTGGCAAAAAAGTAATGAGCATAAAAATACACAGCTACCAATATAATGGCCGATACAATCCAGTCAAAACCCAGTTGCGCAATGTTGCTCTCAACAAGTGTTGAAAACCACGTTACCAAACCTAGTTTATTTAAAAAAGTGGCCATCATTACTAATGCTGAAAACCAAACAACGGTATCCCACGCAGACTTTTCTTTAAGTACATCGTCCCAGCTTAATACACCAGTCACTAATAAAATCGACAAACCCAAAAAAGCCACTGCGGTTGTGTTAACCGCGTAGTCAGCCCCTAAAATCATTGCGGGTACACCGGCCCATAAAACAAGCAGCATAGCAAAAACTCCCACCATTATTTTTTCGCCATAACTCATTGGGCCCATTTCAGTTAATTTAGATTCTGCATAGTTTTTAGCGTCGGGCGTACTTTTAACTTCAGGTGGGTAAATGGCATAAACAACCAAAGGCACAAGGGCAATACATAGCAAACCAGGAACAAGCGCTGCCAGCGCCCATGTACCCCAAGTAATACTAATATTTGCACCGGTAGCATCAGCAATAAGCTTTACAATTAGAGGGTTTGGCGCAGTCGCTGTAATAAACATAGCTGATGTAATAGGGTTTATATGGTAGCTCACTAAAGCAAGGTAGTGCCCAATTTTACGAGATGTGCCTTCCTCAGGGGACGAGCCAAAGCTTGTTGCTATCGACTTCATTATTGGGTGAATAATAGCGCCGCCTCGCGCGGTATTACTTGGCGTTACAGGCGCTATAACAAGTTCAGACAGCGCGAGTGCGTAACCAATACCAATTGTTTTTTTACCAAAAAGAGAAATAAAATTATAGCCAATACGATTTCCCAAACCGGTTTTAGCTAACCCCCGAGATATAATAATAGCAATACCAATCAACCAAATTAATGAGTTAGAAAAGCCACTTAATGCATCTTTAATAGCGCCAGATGGGCTGTCATTAGTTACGCCGGTTAACGCAACAGAGGTAATAGCTAAAATAGCAATGGCGCCGATAGGCATTGCTTTACCAATAATGGCAACAACAGTACCAATAAATAAAGCGAGCAAATGCCATGCGTTTTCGGTAACACCTTGCGGAGGCGGTACAGCAAACCAAAGTAGTAAAACAATGGCTATAGAAATCAGTCCAGAGGTAACCCGAATATCAGTACCCTTCATTAAAAAATGTCCCTAAGTTATAGAAATGCATGCATTCTGTGTATTGAAAAGGCAACGTTATTTTACTTCATTTAATAATAAAACAGGTGACGCACATCATATGAATATTAGACTTATTTAATTTTATTAATAAAGAGGTAATAAACCATAAACTAAAGATGAATAATTAAATTACCAAATGAGAGCTTACATTGTACTTAATCAACTATTATTTTTTAAGGGTTAGTTTGAATTGTTTTATCGGCTTGTAAGGTCTTTGTAAGTCTTAACGAATACTTGGAAATACAATGAACTTAAAACACACAAACAACGCACTTTCTTTTTTACTCTCATTGAGCTTTCTACTGCTTGGCTTATCGTTTGCGTTAGGTGCAAATCCTAATACGTTAACGGCTACATTTAGCTTTTATGAGCTTGATGCGTTAATAGGTGTAAATACATTAGGTTTATTGGCGGGCTCAATTATGCTCGCACTAGTAGCAACAACCTTAGCTGCGCATTTTAAATTAATAAAGCCTACAGCGGCACTCGTGTTAGCTATTGTAATTAGCATCGTCCCGTTACTAACATTATTTGCTAGCAACCGTTGGATGGCGCAACTTGGCGGTTTTCCAATCATTGGTAGCGGACAGGGCATAATTAAATACTTTGCTGTAATCCCTTTATATTTGTTTTTATTTTATAAAGACAAACTTACCGACAAACAACACGTACTTTTAAACTTTATACCGGTTGCTATGGTTTTACTGTGGATTGGCGGCATGAAGTTTTATGAGTTTGAAGCAAAAGGCATTGTAAGTTTAGTAGAAACCTCACCATTTATGTCGTGGTTATATACGGTATTTAGCGTACAAGGCGCATCTAACGTGATTGGCGGGTTTGATGTATTATTTGCTGTGTTATTGGGCTTAGGGCTATTTTTAAATAATAAAAAGTTAATTATTGTAAGTGGCTTAGCGTGTTTAAGCGTATTTATGATGACTCAAACATTCTTAATTACTGCAACCAGTGCATTTAGTTCTTCCACTTTATTGGAGCGTTTAGGTCAGTTTGTAATTAAAGATCTTTGGTATATAGCCAACCTTGTTGTTATTGCTTTTTTAATGATTTTTAAACCGACTAAATAAAGAGGACGTTATGATCAGTTGCAACCAATACGACTATATCGAAATTGCCTGTATGCACCGTTTAAGTATTGAGCTTATATTAAAAAATGGTGATGGTGTATGTGGCGTAGCAACTGACACAAAACGCAATGCAAATAGAGATGAATGCATAGTTGTTAACGTAAATAGCGAGCTGCAACACATCGTGCTCACTACAATCAGCGTACTTAAAGCGCGTGAGAAAAATCCATATTTTGACCACGTGAACTTTGATGTAAAGTAAGCACCTCACTCATTCGTTTTTATCATAAACACCTCTAGCGAGCCTGTATCGTTAATATGTTAAGGCTCGCTTATCTAACCAATGCTTTAGCTCATACGTGCTTAATACATAAAGCCAAAGTTTTCCTATTACTCCTCTTAATTTTTTAATAACGTTTTTTACCGAATAAGGCTAAACGCCAGCTATTAAAGCGTAAAAAAATGCTAATCCAGTATAAGTAAGCCTCAATAAGCTTGTGTAGCGCTTAGTATCCGTACGTTTGTTAATTATGGTCGTAAAAGGTAGCTACATAAATAAAGCTAACTTACAGAAGTAACTGTTTATATAAACAGCTAATTTAATTTTGTCCAATAACATTATTAAACGCCGTTTTGGTGCAAAATAACAAAGGGCTTTTTATAACATGCCTAAATACTTGTTTACATTAAAGTTATTTAGTGGAATTATTGAACAATGTAATATACGCCGTTTTGGGGTGTTATAAACCCCCAAAGTGGTGTTCAATAAGCTGTTATGAATTACAAGGAGTCGTATGAAGTCTGAACGTTTTTTTAAATGGATATGGAATTTTAATGGGTTGGTGGCGTTTATAGCTATTTCCATAGGAACTATATTTATTAGTTATGAATTAGTCTCCAGCCTTTTTAAAGAAGAATATATTGAACCTCTCACTCTAAACCTTGCAGAAGACGAAGCAGGTGAAGAAAAGTGGAGTCTTGGCCATCCAAATAAAATTGGTGAAAGTGATTTCTATTATATTCCTTTGGAATCTGAAAAGTTAGATGTTGAATCAAAGGGAACTATTGTTGAAGGATTTGGAGGAAGTCGCGGTTATTACACAAAAACGCGGTCTAAAAATGCTCTTTTCCTTAACGGTAAAACTAATAATTCAAAGTGGCTTTTTAAATCAGTTAATCAACTAATTACTGACATAAAGGTTGTCTCGAGTTATGAGAATTCTCGTAATTCAAAAGCTTTGGCTTTGTCGTATGAGATTATTAATAGTGATACTAATCAAGATGGTAAGTTTGATAGTTTAGATAAGCGCACTTTTGCACTCAGTAAGATAGATGGTTCTAATTACATAGAAATCATTGAAGGTTACAACAAAATTGTAGAGTCCAACCTAAATTTAGAAGGTAATTTATTTGTGGTATTTATCAATAATAACGAAGTCTTTTCAATGATAGTTAATTTAAGTACCTTTAAAATCATAGATAAAAAACCTTTACCTAGAGTAGGTAATTCATAACAAGTTGCTTAAAAGGACAAAAAACAGTTGGCTTTTGCTCCTTCGTCGCTATTTTAGCCAACAATTTTTTGCCTCTTAGCAAGGCGTTGAGGCTGTAGAATTACTCTTTTTAGGAACGTATTCTACTATTTTTAATTGATTGCTTTTTAACCTTGAAT
>NZ_JADYXD010000014.1:0-110795 GCF_015864475.1 Pseudoalteromonas sp. SWXJZ10B | reverse complement strand
CGAACTCAGTAGTGAAACGAAACAGCGCCGATGATAGTGTAGCATTTGCTATGTGAAAGTAGGACATTACCAGGCTTCAAATTGTAGAAAGCCCGAATCTAACGATTCGGGCTTTTTTACGTCTGCAGAAAAGTAAAATACGTGCAATTAATGCGCACTCACATCAACACCTAGCACGTAGGGCGAGCGTAGCGACTCCCAACGTTAAAATCACATCGAGAATAGCTACAGTGTTCTTATTTCACGAGCTGGGTTACCCGCTACTACAGTATTAGGCATTACATTTTTAGTAACCACAGCACCCGCACCCAGAATACTATTTTCACCAATACTCACACCCGCTAAAATAATTGCACCTGCGCCAACCCATACGTTATTGCCTAACACGATAGATGCTGCAAAGTTTTCCTTATTAAGCCTTTCTGCTGGATTAGTAGCATGTGACACAGCTAAAAGCTGAACGTTCGGGCCAATTAAGCAGTCATCACCTATGGTGATTGAGTGATTGGCTAATGGCGAGTCGAGAAGTGTGCAATTAATATTCATAAAAGTACGGTCACCAATAACTATTTGATTGCCGTAATCGCAATGAAAACCTGATTCTATAATTACACCATCACCCGACTTTAAAAATAACTCCTTGATACGTTTTAAGTTCCCTTTGCTTGGGCTCTTATTGAATAAACGGCAAGTTTCACCAGCTTGCTTTCGCTGTGCTAAGTATTCTTTACTGATACTGTTAAATGACTGCATTGTATTTATCTTTATAACTTAATTGGTTATAGCTTACCGTATTTTTAGTTTTATTATTATTAGAATAAAACTGTGTTTTTTTTGCTCGTTCACTTGCCATTTAGGTTGTTTCGTTTAAAATCGCATAACTTTCGAAACGAAACTTAATTCACGAGCTTTATGACTAAACGAAACACACAACAGCGTCGTCACAATATACTGGTTCAGGTTAATGAACTAGGTGAAGTAGTTGTTGAAAAGCTAGCTGAACAGTTTCAAACATCTGAAGTAACCATTCGAAAAGATTTAACCTCGCTTGAAAAAAGTGGCTTATTACTTCGCCGCTACGGTGGTGCTATAGCACTACCTAAAGAAATTGTTAGCGATGAAGTAGATTCAAAGCGCAAGGTCGCAATAGCAAAAGCGGCGGCCTCACTTATAAACGATCATAATCGCATTATTATTGATAGCGGACGCACTACAGCAGCGATGATCCCTGAACTTGCCAATAAACGTGGGCTCGTTGTTATGACCAATGCGATTAAAGTCGCTAGTCGTTTATTAGCACTTGAGAACGAGCCGACACTTTTAATGACCGGCGGAACGTGGGATCCACATTCTGAGTCATTTCAGGGGCAAGTTGCCGAAAATGTATTATGTTCTTACGACTTTGATCAGCTTTTCATTGGTGCTGACGGTATAGACGTAAAGCGTGGCACTACAACCTTTAATGAGTTAGTAGGCTTAAGCCAGGTTATGGCAAAAGCGGCACGTGAAGTAATAGTAATGGTTGAATCTGACAAGATTGGCCGAAAAATACCAAATTTAGAATTACCGTGGAAAATAGTAACCACATTAATAACCGACAATGGCTTAGCAGACGATAAACGCAAAGCGATTGAGGCGTGTGGTGTAAAACTAATTTGCGCAGAGATTATACAATAGCTACTCAGTAGCAAGTATTTAAAAAATTAATGGAGACACTATGTGTGGAATAGTTGGGGCAGTTGCAGAACGTCCAGTAAACAAAATTTTAGTTGAAGGCCTTAAGCGTCTTGAATACCGTGGTTATGACTCAGCAGGCGTAGCCTTGCTTGATGGCAACACACTTAATACTGTTAAAGCAGTAGGTAAAGTAGTTAACGTAGAAGCAGCGCTAGAAAAAGCCGGCGTTAGTGGTCATACAGGCATTGCACATACGCGCTGGGCAACACATGGTAGCGTTACAGAAGCAAATGCTCACCCACATGTATCAAACAACCAGTTAGCACTTGTGCACAACGGTATTATTGAAAACCACGCTAGCCTACGTACAGCACTTAAAGCAGATGGTTACGAATTCTTATCAGACACTGATACAGAAGTAATGGTGCATTTAATTCACCAACTTCGTAAACAACACACAACGTTACTTGCATCAGTACAAGCAGCTGTTAAACAGTTTGAAGGCGCTTTTGGTACTGTTGTATTTGATAAAGACAACGACAACGAAATCATTGTAGCGCGCTCAGGTAGTCCTCTTGTTATTGGTTTAGGCCTTGGCGAAAACTTTATTGCGTCTGATCAATTAGCATTACTACCTGTTACTCGTAGCTTCATCTTTTTAGAAGAAGGCGACGTAGCGCGTATTACACGTGACACAGTAGAAATTTTTGATGAAAATGGCGACGCTGTAGAGCGTGAAGTGATTGAATCAAACATTACGCAAGATGCATCAGGCAAAGGCGATTACCGCCATTACATGCTAAAAGAAATTTACGAGCAGCCACTTGCTGTACGTAATACTCTTGAAGGGCGTTTAAACGACGACCGCGTAGCAATTGATGCCTTTGGCGACAGCGCTCAGCAAATATTTAAAGATGTAAAACACGTACAAATTATTGCCTGTGGCACGTCTTACCATTCAGGTATGGTTGCACGTTACTGGCTTGAGCAGTTTGCAGGCGTTAGCTGTAATGTAGAAATAGCTTCTGAATTTAGATACCGTCAGTCGTTTGTTCATGAAAATAGCTTACTTGTTACTATTTCTCAATCGGGTGAAACTGCCGATACGCTAGCTGCATTACGCCTAGCTAAAGAGCAAGGTTACATGGCCTCAATGACTATTTGTAACGTACCTGGTTCATCGCTTGTACGCGAATCAGACCTTGCCTTTATGACTAAAGCAGGCGCTGAAATAGGCGTAGCATCTACTAAAGCATTTACTACGCAGTTGGTTGGTTTGTTAATGCTTACTGCGTCTATAGCGCAAGAAAAAGGCCTTGATCAAAGCGCAATTGTAAATGCAATTAAAGTACTTCCAGCTAAGTTAGAAGAAACATTGCTACTAGCTGATGGCATTGCAGATCTTGCAGAAGAGTTTGCTGATAAACACCATTCATTATTCTTAGGTCGTGGTTCGCAATATCCAATTGCAATGGAAGGCGCGCTTAAGCTTAAAGAGATTTCGTACATTCATGCAGAAGCTTATGCCGCAGGGGAGCTTAAACATGGCCCACTAGCGCTTATTGATGCCGACATGCCAATTATTGTTGTAGCACCAAACAATGAGTTATTAGAAAAGCTTAAATCAAACGTAGAAGAAGTACGCGCACGTGGCGGCATTATTTACGTATTCGCAGATAAAGATTCACACTTTGAGTCAGACGACACAATGCGTGTAATCAACGTAAACCACACTGACGACATTATTGCGCCAATAGTTTACACACTGCCATTACAGTTATTGTCGTACTACGTAGCCGTAATTAAAGGCACTGACGTTGATCAACCTCGTAACTTAGCAAAATCGGTTACAGTTGAGTAAAATCAATGGGTTAGTTGTTACCTATTAAAGGTGAAAGGCGCTCAATGCGCCTTTTTTTATGAGTAATTGTAGTTGTGTTCTCTTGTTGCAAGGCAACTTAATTAAATAACAATAAAAATAACTTCGTTTGAATACAATGTTTCGTAATCAACGTCTTCATGGCAATATAGTTATAAACAAAATCAGGGAAGATAAAATGGAACCATGGAATGACGATAAGTTAAATCGAGGTGAGGATGCAAAATATCTAACCTCTTACTTACTCAACCGGTTTACAATAAAAAAAGAAGAACCTTTCGTTTTAAATATTGATGCAGAGTGGGGCTTTGGTAAAACCTATTTTCTTACAAATTGGCGAAGTGATTTAAAGTCACAAGGCTGCGAAGTTGTTTATTTTAATGCTTGGGAGAAGGATTTTACAGATAACCCTTTGCTTGGTTTTATTTCTGCGATCGATAAAGAGCTAAAACCTTTTTTTAGTAAAAAGACCAACGCAAGCCAAAAAAATAAATGGAATAAATTCAAGCTTGCTGCCGCTCCATTACTTTTATCTTTTATAGCAAAAAAATTGACGGGCTATTCTCTAGATCAAATAAACGAATTAATCGAGAGTGATTTTGAGGAAAGTAAAGCATCCGATATAGATAAAAAAGCTACAAATAGATTAGTTGAAGGTCTAACTACTCAAGCAACAAATATTGCGTTAGAACATCAAGAAAGCATAGAAAATAGTATTATTACTTTTAAGACTAATTTAGGGGAGATCGCGAAAAAGGCAGGTAAGGATATAAAACCAATTTTTATATTCGTAGATGAGTTAGACAGATGTAGACCTAGTTATGCCATTGAACTACTCGAGACAATTAAACATTTATTCCAAATACCGCGCGTTTACTTTGTTGTTGCTACTGCATCCGAGCAATTAAGCCATTCAATCAAGGCTATTTATGGTAATAATTTTGAATCTAAAAAATACCTAAATAGATTTTTCGATCAAATTTATCATCTACCACCACCAAATCGCTTGTCTTACTCAGAGTACTTATGGAAAACAGAGCTTGTTAATGATGATAAGTTAATTGCTGTGCATAAAAATGGTAATGCTTATTTGCTGGCTCAAACAGCTCTTTTATGTGATGCGGGTTTACGAGATATTGAACAAGCCATAAAGATTTTACAAGCAATTCAGCTAACAACTGAAGAAAGGCTATATACGTTACCGTTAGTATTTTTAGCTATCCTAAAAATAAGTAAGCCAGAATTATATAAAATTACGATACCAATGTGGAAAGATAAATTTCGAACTGACTCCAGTCAAGATTGGAATATTTTTATTGAAAAAATGAGTAACCCTGAATCAAACTTGGACTCAAATAAAGCCTATGAAGGTAAAATTATTAGCATTATAAGTAAGTTACTAGGAAAAACCGGAATAAAACCTTCAGAAATTCAACAATGTTCAGCGGAGCTTGGCGACATGATCCTATATGACTTTAGCTTCAACCAAAATCGACAGTTTTCGATATTACATTACCCTGAGTTAGTTGAGCGTGCAGGTCGTTTTATATCTTAAATAAAGGGGGAAAACTCCCTTTTCGTATTAATGAGCAAAAATAATCAGATCTAAAGTATACTTAGAGCTTGTAGCTCGAATCGCGCAGCTATTATCTATAAAAACATTTAAATCACTAATCCCTACTTAATAATCGCTAAATACGCTAAAATTACAGGCTACTTTTTTAGCAATGAGCCCGTAACATTCATGACCTCAGCCACAAGCCCTAGCACATTTACCGAACTTGGTCTTATTCCAGAGCTATTAGCTCGTTTAACCGATTTGGAATATACCCAGCCTACGCCAATTCAAGCTAAGGCTATACCTTGTGTGCTTGCGGGCAGTGATTTAATTGCAGGGGCAAATACTGGCTCAGGTAAAACAGCAACGTTTGCGCTGCCAATGCTACAAAAAATGTTTGTTGAACAAGGTAGTAAAAGCTCAGCCAGCAAAGGCAACTTTGTAACAGGGCTTATTTTAGTACCTACTCGCGAGCTTGCTACGCAAGTAGCCGATAGTGTTAAATCGTATTCTGCTAACTTTAATGGCGCAATTAAAACGGTTGCGGTGTTTGGTGGTGTATCGGTTAATACACAAATGCAGGCACTGCGTGGTGGTGCTGATATTATTGTTGCAACGCCTGGGCGTTTGCTCGATTTAATCTCAAGTAACGCGATTAAGCTTGATAAACTAAATACGCTTGTACTTGATGAAGCCGACCGCATGCTAAGCCTTGGCTTTACCGAAGAGCTTGCTGAGCTATTAGCGTTAATGCCTGCTAAAAAACAAACCATGTTGTTTTCAGCGACCTTTCCTGAGCAAGTTAAGTCTCTAACGCAAAAGCTATTAAATGACCCTGTTGAAATACAAGTTCAAAGCAAAGACGAAAGTACGTTAGTACAGCGTGTGTTTACCGTAAATAAAGGTGAAAAAACGACTGTTTTAGCGCATTTAATTAAAACACATAAATGGCGCCAAGCACTGATTTTTGTAAACGCTAAAAAAGACTGTGAGCACTTAGCCAGTAAACTTGAAAAACGCGGTGTTAACGCACAAGTATTCCATGGCGATAAAGGTCAAAGTGAACGTACTCGCGTAATAGAAAAATTTAAAGCGGGCGAAATCGAAGTACTTATCGCAACAGATATTGCTGCACGTGGTTTAGATATTGAAAAACTGCCAGTAGTAATAAACTTTAATCTACCACGCAGCCCATCTGATTATATGCACCGTATTGGTCGAAGTGGTCGTGCGGGCGAAGTAGGCTTAGCATTATCATTAATTGATTATGAAGACTTTCATCACTTTAAAATAATCGAGAAGAAAAACAAGCTTCGCCTTGAACGTGAGGAAGTAGCTGGCTTTGCTGTTAACCAAGCAAACTTAGATGCGGCCCTTGCACTTAAAAATGAAAAGCCAATGGCAAAACCAGAAGGCACAGGCAAGAAAAAGAAAAAAAATAAAGCCGATGATATAGATGATGTATGGAGTGGCTGGCGCCGTAAGTAACAATAGAGCTAAATAAATAGCTGTAAAAACCCGTAATTAGTAAACCTAATTACGGGTTTTTTGTTTTGTGGCTTTAATTTAAAGCGTTAGTTTTAAATTAATGGTCGTGACCTTCATCTTCTATTTCTTGTGCAATCCCTAACCAGGTAATGCTTGCAGGTGGAAAAGTTAACTCTAGCTCACTTTCAATTTCTAGGTCTTCTAGGTGCACTTGCACTATGTGTTGAGCAATTGGGTCGGCAATATAAGCAAACTGACCACTTTGCGCCACTGTCATACTAAAGCTCATTCCTTCGGGCATTGTGGTTACGTCTGCTTGAGTAATATCTACTTGGCCTGCGAGTTCCCAGTGCATTTCACCGTCATGTTTATGCCCAGTAAGTACATTTAAAAAGCCTAGGCTGTCGAGTATTAAAAAGTGTTCACCACTGGCTGAAAAAGAATAAGAAACAGCACTTGCGCCATCAGCAAGTTGCCATTCTACTTCTTCCATTTCGGCATTTTCAGAATGAATACTCAGTAATACTGAGCTACTGCCATCGTGTCCTGCGGCAATACCAAAAATGGTGTCGCTATTTTCGTGGCCATATAAAGTACCAATGCGTTCAGTGCCTACAGCTTCTATATTTGCTACTTTTTGTGCTTCGTATACATCATCTTGTTGATGAGCTATTAGCACACCATCACCACAACCAAATACAACATAGTCGTGGTTTTGTGCTGCGCCGTGTAAATCAGGACATGTAGGCGCTAGCGTTTGTTCAAGTTCGTATTCACCATCATGAAAATGATAAACACCGACTTGGTCTGGCATTACTTTAGCAACTGATGTGCTCTCGCTATCATCACGGCGAATAGTTGATAATAAATGTTCACCACGTGGTTCAGCTACACCGTGCATATTTATATCGTAGCTAATACCAGGGAGTGTTGCTGTTGCGTTAGTGATATCGCTATCTGTTAATACTTCAACAGAAGCAGGCGCACCTGAATCTGCATCGCCATCGTAAAATATTGCTAATTGTCCGTCATGAGTCATTAAGTGTGTAGGGCGGCTACCACTTGTTAGCTCGTAGCTACTAAATGCAGGGCCTTGCTCATAATCATGCAAGTGCTCTGCGTGATCTTCGCGCCACATACCGCCGTCTATAAACCCTAGGTAATCTTGAGTACGATTAGCAATAACAGCATAACGAAAGCCTGGTGATGCAGATAACGTGTTTGAGTCATTGTTTAGTGTAAATGTATCAAGTAATTCGCTGTTGTCTAAATCAAAAAAGCTAGCTTCGTTACTGTCACCTGCCAGAACGGCAAGTCTGCCAAGTGAGTCTATGGTATAGCCGTCGTCATGGTCGTGATCATCATCATCATCATGGTCGTGCTCGTCTTCTACAACAATAGGATCTTTTTCCACAATGTTGGTTTCTGCATCGCCACAGGCCGTAATAAATGTAGCGCTAATAGCGAGTGCAATAAGCTTTAATTGATATAGTTTTTTCATGTTTATTTCCTTTAATTATAATTTTTTAACGCTTAAAAATAACCGCGAATACCTAGCGCAAAACTACGTCCTGGACGTGGCGCTATATCCTTTACAAACGAGCTGTGCACGCGTGCTTCTGTATCTGTTAAGTTAGTGCCTCGTAGGTAAACAGACACATCTTGGTTTAACACTAAAAGGTCGTAAGAGATGCTCGCATCAACTAAGGTGTAACCGTCTGTGGCTGTTTCTTGTGGGGCTGTGCGGTCTTGCTTTTGATAGCGAGTTACGTGAATATGCGCACTTAATTTATCTGTTTGATAGCTTAGCTCGCTGCCAAAACGAAGCGGTGGTGTTCGGGGTAAATCGCCGCCGTCTTTAAGGCGTGCACGAACGTAGTCAGAGAATACATCTAGCTTAAACTCGTTAGTTAGTTGCCATGCAACTTGCGCTTCAAAGCCGTGTAAAACTACATCATCTGTTTTAAATAAATAAACGGGTAGCTCTGATGAATGGTCGTGCTCGTCAACGCCTTCTTCTTCATCGCCATGGTCGTGTCCACTTTCGGCGAATAAACCGGTGTCTATTTGGTAATAGTAGTTATCTACTTGGTTGTAAAAGGCATTTAAAATAAAGCCAACATCGCCTTGAGTTTTACGTAGGGTTAAATCGATATTATTGGCTGTTTCCAGATCAATTGCTTGTTCAGATAAACCCAAATGGCCATCTTCATCTAAATCAAATAGTGCGCCTACTTCGTAAGTGCCAGTACCAATATGCGGCCCAAACGATAACAACTCAGAGGCAGAAGGTGCGCGTTCAGAGCGCGATATCGACAGCCCTAAGTTATAGTTAGATGTAAAATCCCATACTACCCCTGCCGATAAACTGACTGGCGTAAATTCATGCTCTACATCAAATACGCGAGTGGTTTCTGCGCTTTCTTCGTGGCCATGATCATGCTCGTCGGCTTCTTCGGCTTCTTCTGCTTCATCGTGTGCGTGAGCGTCAATATTTGGCAGCAATACGTCGCCTGCTTCAATGGTTACACGCTCAATACGCCCACCTACCTGCACTAAAAAATCACCAAAGTGCCTTTCTTCCATTAACGCTACAGCAAAGCTTTCGGTTTCTGATGGAGGCGTAAAGGCTTCTTCACCTTGTGCTTCAACATCGCTTTGCTTGTAATGAAAGCTAATACCGCCATTCCATTCGTTAAATTGGTTATGCAGTAGGTCTATGCGTAATTCGTTGGTTTCGTTTTTAAAGGTAGTGCCAACAGCGCCGCTCTCAATTTCAGCGTGTTCGTAGTCGGTATGGCCAGCGCGGAGATTTATTTTGTTTAGCCATTTATTATCTAGGTTGTACTCACCTAATAATTGCACTTTAGTTTGCTCTAAATCAGCAAATACGCTTTCTTCTTCGTCGTTGTGTTCTTCCTCTTCTTCCTCGACGTGCGTATGACCAGGAATGCCGTATTGACGATTAAATTGCTCTACCGCTATGCCAATAAATCCATTATCCATTAAATAGCTAGCGCCAACAGTAAAACCGTCGGACTCTTCATTACTGTTTTCAACAGTGTAATCGCCATGATGCTCTTCACCGTTGCTATCTATATCGGCAGCTACAGGCACCTCGTAGTCGTCGGCTTCACGCCAAAACGCATCGGCGTAAAAAGCAAATGAATCGGTACCTGTGGTGGCATTAAACGAGGCTACTTTTTGGTTATCAACCGAGTTATGTTCTACGTTCCACTCGCCACGGGTTGTACTGTCGGTTGGTACGCGGTTATCAACTATATTTACAACGCCACCACTGCCATAAAATAAGGTTGCAGGACCACGTAATACTTCTATTTGTTGTGCGGTCGATGCTTCTGACGCAACAGAGTGATCGGGGCCAACTCTTGATACATCGCTAACATCAAGACCATTTTGAGTAATGAGTACACGCGGGCCGCTTAAACCACGAATAATAGGGGTACTGGCTACCTTACCGTGAAAGTTAGTATTAACGCCTGGGAGTTTTTCAAGGCTATCGCCAAGTGTTGCAGCTTGTTGTCGTCTTAGCTGTTCGCCAGAGAGCACACTTACAGGTGAGGCAGATTCCATTGCCGACATATGAATAGGGGTCGCTTCAATATCAATAACTTCAATAGGCGAGCGCTTTAAATTAAAAGTAACCGATTGGTTTTCATCATTAGTTATTGTTATATCGCGATGAAGATGCGCATAACCAGGGGCTACAACGTGAAGCTCTTTTAAGCCATTTTTTAGTTCTGTTATAACAGATTTACCGTTTTCATCGGTGGTTACTTTAAGATCTGAGCCTTCAACTTCTACCGTTGCATTGGTAACTGCTTTACCTTTGTTGTTTAAAACAACGCCTTCTATTGTGGATGCAAGCACACTAGCCGGCAATAAAGCTGCTATGAGAACAGCTAATTGTGATCTACGTTTCATTTGACTACCTTGTTGGATGTTATATTATATCAATTATGCGAGTAATGTTATAATATATCAACAGTAATTAACTGATGTTATTAAAATGTCTCCTTAAAAGTAGCGTTTTTGAGTGGAGACACTGATTTAGTAGAGGAAATAATGAAGTCGAGTCAAAGTGTTATGGATCGTATGGCAATAGGGTTATCGGTAATGTGCACAGTGCATTGCTTTGCAACCCCGGTTATTTTAGCGTTATTACCAAGCTTTGCTGTAATGCAAATAGATAGTGAGCAATTTCATTTATGGATTCTTGCGGCGGTAATGCCAACCAGTTTGTTGGCATTGAGTTTAGGCTGTAAAAAACATAAACGTACACGTTATATGGTGTCTGGTGTAACAGGCTTAGCTTTTATGATATTTGCCGTATTGCTAGGCCATGAAGTGCTCGAAAAAGCGCTAACCTTAATAGGCTCAGCGTTTATTGCTGTAGCCCATTGGTTTAATTATCAGCAATGTCTTAAACAGAATGACGACAACTGCCCATGTTCAGGCGGTGAGCCAGATCAAGTGGTTTAATGCTATAAGTGCTGGTGGTTTAAACGAAAGCTACACTGGCACTTTATTTTTTATTTAAACTTTGTTTTTTTAGATAGCTTAAATATTCGCTAAAAGTACTTTAAAGTAGGTACTTAATTTATTTTTAGCTTAGGTTAACCAATACAGTGCCTCTTATTTTAAAATCTCTTTTGCTTTTAAGTGCCTTAATATGTTTTAAATTAAGCGCAAATACCCCTTATTCAATACCCCGAAGTAACGTGGTTGAGCTCATTGAGCCCGTTAGCGAGCGGGCGTATCCTGTGTATATTCAGCTTCCTAAATCATACCAAAAGCAGCCTAATAAAACGTATCCAGTTATTTATGTAACCGATGCACCGTATACCTTTCCCATCGTTGCTGGGGCTACACGATTCCCTATGAATAGTGGCAAAATGCAACAGGCTATTATTGTAGCAATTGGCTATGAAAAAGGGTCCGCTGGCTCTAACAGCCGAATTAGAGATTACACGCCTACCTTTGCAAAAGATTGGAAAAAGCAAACAGGTAATGCCAAAGGGCATATTCAGTTTTTACAAAGTACAGTTTTCCCTTTTATTGAAAAAAACTATCGGGCCAGTAACTTACAAAGAACCTACATGGGGCATTCGTTAGGCGGTTTATTTGGCGCGACTATTTTATTAACGACACCCGATTTATTTAGCAATTATATCATTGGCAGCCCATCGGTTTGGTTTGATAATAATGTACTATTAGCGTTAAAAGTGAATAAGCCAAAATTGCCTATAAGGGTATATATATCAGTTGGATCTATGGAAACGCCAGCTTTCGGCGAAGAGCAAAATATGGTTGAAGGTGCTAAGCAGCTAACGCAAAAAATTAATGCGCTTAAAAGTGACAATATAGAATTAAAAAGTGTTGTTATTGACGGCGCTAATCATGCAACCGCATTTCCAACAACAGCAATCCAAGGCTTAGATTGGGTGCTGGGTAAAGCGAAAATTAATACTATTAAATGATTTTTAACAAGCACAAAAAAAGCGACTACCCAATAAGGTGTCGCTTTTTTAGTGAGTATTATTAGCTTATACCAATCCGCAATAATACTTAATCATTTTGCGGGGCTAAACGTGTCGCTACCTGCGTTAAAAAATTCTCAATTAGAACAACTAAATAGCGATTTTTTTGCCTGGCTACCAACTCGTTTTTCCGCCCTCAAAATAGATCACTTAATTAAGCAGGTTGGTATTACTTGTAAAAAGCTTCAACAGTGCCTTTTCTTGTAAGTAAAAGAGGTTGTCCGCGACGATCAAGCCCTTTAGGCGATGCAAACTTTATCCAACCTTCACTGATGCAGTATTCTTCAACATCAAAACGCTCTTTGCCGTTGAACGTGATACCAATATCGTGTTCAAAAACTTCTTCCACATGATGTGGGCTGCGTGGATTAATAGAAAGGCGATCTGGTAAAGCAGGTTTTGCGGTAGTGTCGTTCATGGTCATATTCTATATTGAATGAAGTATGCGCTATTGTAGGCAATACAAAGCTTTCGCTCAAGAGAGATAGTAGTAAATGTGTTTAAAAATGTACTAATTAATGAGTTGTGTATACAAATGAGATTGCGCTTGGAAAATATTTACAGAGGAGGTTTTGAAGATATTCGACTAAATAATTATAAAGATAAATATATTAATGGGTTATTTCTAACCCACTAAATTGTTTAGCAATTAGATGCTAACAATGTTCTCGGCTTGTGGGCCTTTTTGACCTTGAGTAACAGTAAACTGTACACGTTGGCCTTCAGCTAGAGTTTTGAAACCGTCGCCAGAGATTGCGCTAAAATGTGCAAAAACGTCTGCGCCAGATTCTTGTTCGATAAAACCAAAACCTTTTGCTTCGTTAAACCATTTTACTGAACCAGTAGTTGTATNTAGACATAATATGTATCCTAAAAAATTAATATAAGTGTGCCTGAAAAGAGGCGATTGAGCCGGAAAAAATAGTTAACTTGAGGATATCGCGTAGGATTATTACTAAAACAACTCGGTACTAACAAATAAAACAAAACTTCTTTCAAACTAGTATTCAAAATGGGTTATTGCTAACCCACTAAATTGTTTAGCAATTAGATGCTAACAATGTTCTCGGCTTGTGGGCCTTTTTGACCTTGAGTAACAGTAAACTGTACACGTTGGCCTTCAGCTAGAGTTTTGAAACCGTCGCCAGAGATTGCGCTGAAATGTGCGAACACGTCTGCGCCAGATTCTTGCTCGATGAAACCAAAACCTTTTGCTTCGTTAAACCATTTTACTGAACCAGTAGTTGTAGTAGACATAATATGTATCCTAAAAAATTAATATAAGTGTGCCTGAAAAGAGGCGATTGAGCCGGAAAAAATAGTTAACTTGAGGATATCGCGTAGGATTATTACTAAAACAACTCGGTACTAACAAATAAAACAGAACTTCTTTCAAACTAGTATTCAAAATGGGTTATTGCTAACCCATTTTAACGAAAGCAATTAGATGCTAACGATGTTTTCAGCTTGTGGACCTTTTTGACCTTGAGTAACAGTAAACTGTACACGTTGGCCTTCAGCTAGAGTTTTGAAACCGTCGCCAGAGATCGCGCTGAAATGTGCGAAAACATCAGGACCAGATTCTTGCTCGATAAAACCAAAACCTTTTGCTTCGTTGAAAAATTTAACTGTACCAGTTGTAGTATTAGACATAATAGTATCCTAAGAATTAATAAAAGTGCGCCTTAAATTAGGCAATTTAACAGGAAGAAAACATACATTTAACTGAGGATAACGCGAAGGATTATTACTAAAACAACGTGGTACTTACAAATAAATAGGGTTTTCTGTCAACCCGATGGCAAGCAGGATAACAGTAAATTAAGTCATATACCAAGCCCTATTGTAAATTTATTTTAGAGTAAGTGCTTTATTTGTTTGTTCGTTTTTTAACTAACTAGTTATGATTGAGATGATCTTTTTAACTTATAAATTAAAGTTAAGTTTATTTTAATCAAAGCTTTACGCTTATTTTTGTACACAGTTTTAGAGTAGGTAAAATACAGGTTTTAACTGGTTAAAACATGACCTAATTACCTACTAAATTTTTTGATATATATCTTAAATAACGTGATTCATTAGCCCCAAATTACAAATCCAAGTATTAATAATGCAATCCAAAGTGTTTCAGCAACAATTAAAATAATAGGTTTTATACCTACTTCGGTAAGTTTTCCTAAATTAGTTTTCATACCAATGGCTGAAATAGCCGCAATTAAAAAGAACTGCGAAAGTTCGTTAGCGGTTTCAAGCACTATTATAGGAAGAGAAAAGCAGCTATTTATTATCATGAGTATGACAAAGCCAATTAAAAACCCAGGGACTTTAGGTAATTCTCCGTGTTTTTCTTTATTTGAGCGATTAATAATAACCATCATAATAAGTACAACGGGTAGCAGCATAGCAACACGTACAAGTTTAGTGAGGGTTGCTATATCGCCAGTCTCAGGTGATACCGAATAACCAGCACCTACTACCTGCGCTACGTCGTGTATTGTGCCGCCTAAAAATACGCCTGCATTATGGGCGTCAAACTCAAGGTAATTAACCACAATAGGGTAGAGGATCATAGCAAGGGTCGACATGGCTGTTACGCCAATAACCGTAAGTAAAGTATCGCGCTCTTTATGTTCGCTGTTTGGCATAATAGAGGAGATAGCTAGCGCAGCAGACGCTCCACAAATAGCAACTGAGCCGCCTGTAAGTGCACCAAAGCGTTTTTGTAAGCCAAATGCGCGCGCAAGTACTACGCCTAAAATAATAGTAGTAAATATAGCGCCCGCTAACATAAGTGCGGTTTGCCAACCTAGTGTTACTAAATCTCCCAGTGCTATGCGTGTGCCTAGCAGCACTATACCTACGCGCAAAACCGTGGTGCCGGTAAAGTCGATACCTTTGGCGCAAGGGCTATCGCTTTGATATAAAAATGAGACTGCCATACCCAGTAACAAAGCAAACAGCATGGCTGGCGCGCCGTAATGCTCACTTAAAAATAAAGCGGCAAGGCCAGTCATTGCAGCAATGCTGGTACCTTGCCATAAAGGTGATATTTTACAGCTTAATTTACTACTTAAGCGCTGCATTACGCTTTAGCTGCGGTAAGTGCTACTAACACTTGGCGTTTACGTTCGCCTGTAAAAGGGCGGCGACCATGCATAGCCATTTCGTTATCAACTAAAGCTACATCGCCATCTTGCCATGCAAGATCAAAGGTAAATACTTTTGAAAGCTCAACAATTTTATCAAGTCCAGCTTTAGGAATAGCACTGCCATCGCCAAAGGCAATAGCAACCGATGGGTTTTCGCGTACGCCTTTCCAGCCCATGTAAGCGGCAATCAGTTGGTTATAAAAAACCTGTACGTTGTTTTCAAGAGTTACTACAGCAGGAAGTACCGGTGTAACGGCTTTTAGTGAGCCGTCTTCAAGCCATTCCCACTCGTAACCCAGTTCGGTTAATTTGTTATGTGCTTCGTCTTTGGTTTCAACGCTTAGTGTACTTTTCCAGCTTCGGCCTTGGCCTGATGTTGCATCGTCAGCGGCTGGCATATAGGTGGTGTACTTTAGGCCTTTGTGTTCAAAGTCATGGGCAAGTTTACTGTCGTATTCTTTTAATGCGCTAAATAACTTATCTGATCGACAAAGAGGTGTTGCACCACCTTCTTCTGCGGCCGATTTACAAAAAAAGAATAACTTACTTGGCGAAATAGGCGTTTGTGCCATTTCGTGGTGTAAGTATATTTCTACATCTTTTGGCGCTTCGTTAGCTGTAAATACACGCTCGGTAAAATTAATACGCACCGCGTTTGAAAGCGACTCTTTATAAGTAAAATTGTCGTAATCAAACCCAGCTGAAAACGTATCAAATGTTTCGGCGCTATTTACAGGAAAGCCACGAAACAACACAGCTCCTGAGCTGCGAAGTTTTTTAGCTAGTTCGCTTTTATTGGCGCGAATGAAAGCTACCGCTTCTTCAACGGTGCTGGCGTTATTGTTATTAACCACAATGCACGGAAAAACCGAATCATCGAATGTTAATTGAGTTGGCACTGAGGCGTAGTTAATTTCGGTAGCTGACATTGTATGTTCCTAATCGTAAATTGGGTGAAAACGGTTAAAGGCAGCTTCACAAAAGTGCCCAGGGTCGTTAAATCGGCGATTACTGTTAAGCGCAGAAATTTGCGCCATTTCTTGCTCTGTTAATTCAAAATCAAACAGTGCGAGGTTTTCTTTCATGCGTTCAAGTTTTGAAGTTTTTGGAATAATGGCAGTGCCACGTTGCACGCCCCAGCGAAGTACGACTTGTGCTGGCGTTTTGCCATGATTTTGTGCAGCCGCTTTAACAACGCTTTGCTCAAGAACCGATTCGGTTTTATCTGCCATTTCAAGCTCAAGATACGAAAGTGCACCCAGTGGTGAAAACGCAGTAACCGGAATATCGTACTGCTTAGCTAATCTTACTAATCGCTCTTGCGTTAAATAAGGGTGCGACTCAATTTGCAACATAGCGGGTTTGATATTTGCGTAGGTCATTAAATCGTGAAGCAGTGCGCTTGAGTAATTACATACCCCAATGCGTTTTGCTTTGTTGCTGTGTACTTGTTCTTCCATTGCTTGCCACGTTAAATAAAGTGGTACTTTTGCCAACTCCATTTGTGGGTTTTGCGCCGTAGGATCAACAAACCACTCTGGTGGATAGCGGGTTTCTATTGGCACAAATGTTTGCGCAATCGGAAAATGAATTAGGTATAAGTCTAGGTAATCTAGCTTTAAATCACTCAGTGTTTTATCAATCGCGAGGCCAACATGCTCTGGTGCATGAAAGGTATTCCACAGTTTTGATGTTACCCATAATTCTTCACGGGTACATAAGCCATCGTTTATTGCTTGGGCGATGCCATCGCCTACTTGTTCTTCGTTACCGTAGTCTGATGCGCAATCAAGATGGCGGTAACCTGCCTTAATGGCTTGGTATACCGTTTGTGCACAATCTTCTTGCGCGACTTTCCATAAACCGAACCCTACTGGAGGGATATTATTTAATGAACTCATTGGGAATTCCTGTTAAAAATGCATAATGACTTAGGTCTTGTATAAGACATAAGTTATTATACGAATCAAACAGTGTCAATACTGTGTTAACAGCAAAGCAGTAAATGGTTCAGTTAAAAAACCTACAGGCAGCAAAAAGGCAGCGTTTGCTGCCTTTAAAAAATATTTAATTATTATGCGCTAAAGTGGGTTTTTAGCACTAAACACGCTTTTAATTAATCAAGCTCAATTTGATAGTGGTAATGATCGCTACGGCATTTGCTTTGGCGGTATTCAATACGCTTACCTTCGATTGATTCGGTAATACGTGATACCAGCAGTAGTGGGTCGCCAGCTTTAATAGCAAGCATTTTGGCATCATCCATTGTAGCAAGTACGGCTTTAATACTGTCTTGGGTTTTGTGTACAGTTTGGTTAAATTTGGTCTGATAGTAATGGTACAATGTATGCGGAATATCACTACTTTGATGTATATCAGGAAAGTAGCTTTGCGGTAGGTATATAGTTTCGCTCATGCAAAATTCGTTATCAAGAATACGCCTACGAACAAGCTTGGTAACTTTGTCTTTTTTATTGAGTTGTAACGCTTCTATTACTTCAACTGGTGCTGCACAAAGCTCAACCGATAGCAGTTCAGCCTTTGGCAAATCGGCGCCTTTACCGTCGGCTTGTAACGGAAAAAATCTAAATAAGGCATCTTGCGCAGTATGTTGCGATACAAACGTACCAACACCTTGGCGACGAGTCACTATTTTATTATCGGTTAATAAATTAAGTGCTTTACGAACCGTACCTTGGCTTACGTTAAATTCTTCAGCAAGGCGAAATTCGCTTGGTAGTGCTTCGCCAGGTACCCAGCGTCTTTCAACAATGAGCTGTTTAATATAATCAGCCACTTGTAAGTAAAGCGGTTGAAAAGCCAAGCTTGGGCCACTTAATTTGTGATCAAACATAGAGTTACTCATTATTATTTACCATTAAATTTAATCCACCTGTAGTTATATCATAGGTGAAACCTTTTACGCATATTTGCGCTAGCTCAATTAAACGTGAACTACTGCTGTAATGTTTTTATAGGCGCAAAATATACATTATGCCTAAAAACAAATCGTTACACTACAATAGCTCACCCTTAGGAAATTAAAAGTGCTCAGTATTTCTTTCGAACTCATTTTGCTTATGGCGCTGTGCCTAAGCCTCGCCACTATTATGCAAACTCTTAGTGGGTTTGGCTTTGGGTTGCTGGTGGTTGCAAGTTTTACGCTGCTAGATGTATTGCCGCTCACCGCGACTACATTTTTAGTGAGCTTATTGGGTTTAGTTAACTCCACAACTGTGGTGGTTAAAAACCGCAGCTCGGTAAAAGTACCCGAGCTAAAACTTATGTTGTATACCGGTATTCCGTTAATGCTGGTAGGTTTTGTGCTGCTTGAGTTTATGTCGTCGCATTTAACGCACTATTTAAACTTTATTTTGGGCGTAAGCATTCTATTGTGCTGCGCTTTAATGCTGATTGGCCGCGATCGTGCTAATAAACAAAGCCGTCCTCGTTCGTTTTTAATAGCCGGTGGGGTGAGTGGGTTACTTGGAGGGTTGTTTTCAACCTCTGGGCCACCGCTTGTGTTTCAGTGTTATAAGCAAAGTTGGTCTATTGAAGCTATTCGCAGTACGTTATTAGCGGTATTTACTATTGGCGGGCTAGTACGTGTAGGTATCGCTTTATTTGGTACTTTGCCAGAGCTCGATATTATGTTTTTAATTGCAGCGGCTATTCCTTTGGTGTTGTTAGTTACGCATTTTGCTCGTAAATTAACGCCCTACGTAGACGCTAAATGGATACGCATTATAGCTATTACGCTGCTAGGACTGAGCGGCGTATCGCTGGTGGCTACATCGGCGCCGGGTATATTTTAAAAATCGCGATGTAAATAATTCATCTTAGGGTTATTTACATTGACATGGGGATTACAATTATTTAACTTGTGTCTTATACAAGACTAATAATTGGTTAAGGAACTCCCATGAATGCATTTGAATTACGTGAGCCAGACTGGAACGCAATAGAGCCAGCACGCTTAACCGCACAGCCAAAGTTACAAGGTAATGTGCTGGTTTTGCCCACTCAGTTTGGTGATATTAGCGTAACGATAAGCCAGTTTGGTTTACGTTTAAATGCAGGCACCACGCATGACGAGCAGTTTAAAATATTAACCACAACCCCATCAGAATATCCCCTTACACTTAGCAAAAACAATAATGATTACAGTGTAAGCGGTGGCGAATACCGCCTAGAATTTTACAGCGACCCTTTTCATTTCAAACTTTATAAAAACGATGAGCTAGTACAGCAATCAGCAACTGATGGCCACTTTGTACGCCAACACCGTTTACCGCCACTGGCTAAAACAGATAACGGCTGGATTTTAAGCCTTGAGCTTAACTACGATGAGGCAGTGTATGGTCTTGGCGAAAAGTGGGGCAAGCTTGATAAACGCGGCCAACTTATTCGTTCATACAACCACGATGCGCTGGGCGTTAACGCCGAAAAGTCTTATAAAAATACCCCGTATGCATGGAGCCCAGAAGGCTGGAATTTATTTGTACATACACCCGCGCCTGTTACCCATGGCGTCGGTTATGCATTGTGGTCGCAACGCGCTTATGTATGTTTAGTTGAAGATGACGCGCTAGATGTCTTTTTATATCAAGAACAAACACCAGCTCAAAGTATTAACCGCTATTGTGAACTAACAGGTTTTGCACCGGTGCCACCGCAGTGGAGCTTTGGTGTTATTTTATCAAAAGCGTATTACAAAGATGCCGACGAACTACTTAGTGTTGCCCGCGAAGTACGTACTAAAAAAATGCCGTGCGACGTAATTACCCTTGATGGCCGAGCATGGCAAGACACCGACACTCGCTTTGCCTTTGAATGGGACCCAACACGCTACGCCGACCCAAAACCAGTGCTTGATGAACTTAAAGCCATGGACTTTAAAATTTGTGTGTGGGAATACCCGATGATCTCGGTAAATAACCCATTGTTTGCTAAAGCGGCCGAAAACGGCTGGCTTATAAAAGACAAACGCACAGGCAAAGCGTATCAATACGAGTGGGATTTAAGTCCATTTGGCGAAGTACTTACGCCGCTGCCAGAGTCGGGTATTTTAGATTTTACGCACCCTGATGCTTACGAATACTGGCTCGAATCGCACAAGCCATTGTTTGAGCTTGGCGTAGATATGATAAAAGCAGATTTTGGCGAACAGTTAGAAGACGAAAATATGGTATCGCACAGTGGCGACAGCGGTATTAGATTGCACAACGTTTATAGCATGTTGTACAACCGCTGCGTTTATGAAGCCGCCGAAAAATACTGTAAAACAGGGCCATTTTTATTTAGCCGCTCAGCATGGACTGGCAGCCAACGATTCCCAGCTCAATGGGGCGGCGACCCACAAGCCGATTGGCAAGGTTTAGCGGCGAGCATTCGCGGCAGCTTAGCATGGGGCATGTCGGGCGGGCCGTTTTTTGCAACCGACATTGGCGGTTTTTACAAAGACACTCGCGACGCAGAGCTTTACGTGCGCTGGGCGCAAGCCTCAGTATTTAGCGCACACATGCGCTTGCATGGTATTGGCCCTCGCGAACCGTGGTCTTATACTGAGCAAGCAAGTGACGCGGTATTTGCAGCACTTAAACTACGCTACCAACTTATTCCTTATTTAGAACAAAGTGCAGAGCAAGCGCAGCAAACCGGTTTGCCGATTCAGCGTGCAATGGCACTGGCATTTCCTGATGATGTGCTAGCACATAGTTTTGATCAGCAATTTATGTGCGGTGAAAAATTACTGGTTGTGCCATGTGTAGTACCAAACGGTAAAGTGAAATTTTATTTACCACAAGGCAGCTGGATTCGCTTTCCGAATAAACAAGCTTACGAAGGTGGTAAGTACTACGAGCACACACTCGCACTTGAAGAAATGGCAGTATTTATGCGCGAAGGCGACAGCCTAATGCTTGGCCCAGACGTTCAACACATAGAACAAGACATGAGCCAATTAACGCCATGGCCTAAATAAAACTCGGCTTAATAAAAAACACACAACACACATACAACACACACAATAATAAAGATATTAGCTTACTTTTTACCGAGTAAAGTAAGCTAAAAGGGGCGCAAGATGGAAGGTATGAACATTACCATGACACTGCTATCGTGCTTGGCGTTTATGGCGCTGGTGGGATATATCTCGTACCAAAAAACCAAAGGGGAAGTTAACACCCAAGATGGCTACTTTTTAGCGGGTCGTGGGTTAACAGGTACATTTATAGCAGGGTCGATGATCCTCACTAACTTATCGGCCGAGCAACTAATTGGCCTTAATGGCTCAGCTTATGGTTACAACCTAAGCTCAATGGCGTGGGAAGTAACCGCAGGGATCTCAACCATTATTATGGCGTTGATCTTTTTGCCTCGTTATTTAGCGGGCGCGTTTTCTACCTTACCTGAATTTTTACGGGATCGTTTTGACGATACCGTACGACGCATGACGGTGATCTTATTTATGGTAGGGTATTGTTTTATAACGATCCCTTCTGTTTTGTACTCAGGATCAATTGCCGTACTTAGACTTTTTGATGTACCCACCTTATTAAATATGAGCTACCAAGCAAGCCTAATTGTGACCATTATTACAGTGGGTTCAGTTGGGGCTATTTATGCTGTATTTGGTGGTTTAAAGGCGGTTGCGGTATCAGATACCATTAACGGTGTTGGGTTATTAATTATTGGTATTTTAGTGCCAACACTGGGCTTAATTGCATTGGGTGATGGTAGTTTTTCAGAAGGGTTAAGCACCCTAGTAAACACCGACACAGAAAAGCTCAATGCTATTGGTAGTAGCGATGATCCCGTGCCATTTGGCACTATTTTTACAGGGATGATCTTAGCTAATTTGTTTTATTGGGGCACTAATCAGTATGTGATCCAGCGTACATTGGGCGCTAAAAACTTAGTTGAAGGTCAAAAAGGGGTGTTGTTTTCAGGGTACTTTAAAGTGCTAGTACCGTTTATGATGATGATCCCAGGCGTTATTGCTTACCATCTTTATAAACACGAAAGCCTGCCAACTATCGATTTAGCTTACCCACATTTGGTAAAAGAAGTACTTCCACAGTATTTGTCTGGGTTCTTTTTAGCGGTGCTACTAGGTGCCGTATTTAGCTCGTTTAACTCACTGTTAAATAGTGCAGCAACCTTATTTTGTTTAGACGTTTACAAACCAATGAAAAAAGACAAAGTAACAGACAGCCAACTTATAAAAGTGGCTAAAATTACCAGTATTATTATTGCCGTATTATCGTTTATAACCGCGCCATTATTGATGTTTGCACCTGAAGGCTTATGGCACATAATTCGTGTATTTACAGGTTTTTACAACATTCCGGTCATCACAATTGTATTGGTAGGTTTGTTTACTCGAAAAGTGCCTGCACTGGGCGCTAAAGTCGCGATTATATTCCATATTATTGCCTACACCTTGCTTAAATTTGTATGGGATGTAGACATTAACTTTATTCATATTTACGCCATTTTGTTCATAATTGAATTGGCAATAATGCTGGGTATTGGTTACTACAAACCACTTAAAACACCATGGCAATTTACACGCAAAGCCGAGGTAGACCTTAATCCTTGGAAGTACGCATTGCCTTGCGCCATCGTATTAGTAGGCCTAATTGTTAGCTTATATATATTGTTTTCTCCGCTCGGATTAGTGGGTGGAACCAGTGTGTACTTTGTACCAAGTTTAGTTGCTGTTTGGTCTACTGTTTTAGTGCTTAGCTGGTGGAGTGTACGTCGTTGGCAGGTTCGTTACGAAAATAGCTTAGCGCGTATTGGGGCTAAAAACGCCGCATAACGTGCGGCTATATTCTATACACCAAACTTAAATCACATTTAATTCACATAATGTTTGCATTAGTAAGATAGTTTGTTTAAATTTAAAGCTCTTATATAAGATATAAGAGCTTTAAGGAAAGTATCACACACACTGACACCGCTTTTTAGCAACTCACACAATTGCTAGCGCGGTACCACACAGCACACGCACAATATGGAGAATGACATGAGAGCTAAAAAGTCCGTCTTAAGCTTGGCAGTCACGTTAGCAATGACAACCGGTTTAGCGCTTAGCGCGCAGGTACATGCACAGCAAGAGCAAACCGAACAAGAACAACAAAAAACAGAAACAGCTAAAAACGATACATTTGAAAAAATAGTCGTTACTTCACAAAAAAGAACGCAAAGTTTAAACGAAGTACCTGTTGCGGTATCGGTACTTAATAGCGATCAAATTAATTCAGCTTTTGCTAATAACATGGAAGGCTTACAGTCACTTGTTCCTTCGGTTAGCTTTAGAAAAGGCACCACAACACGTAACTCAGCGCTAACAGTGCGCGGTATTGGTACTATTTCATTTAGTATTGCTGCCGAGCCAAGTGTGGCAACTGTTGTTGATGGCGTGGTACTTGGCCGCTCGGGTCAAGCCTTTGCCGATTTATACGACGTAGACCGCATTGAAGTATTACGCGGGCCACAAGGTACGTTATTTGGCAAAAACGCCTCAGCAGGTGTGGTAAATATTACCACTAAAGATCCGTCGTACGACACAACCGGCAGCGTAGAAACCTCGTTTTATCAAGATAACGAATACCGTTTTAAAGGTGTTATAAGCGGCGGTTTAACCGACGATTTAGCCGCTAGCTTAACGGTATTTAAAGGCAAGTTTGACGGTTACATTGATAACGTTTACAACAACGAAAAAGTAAACGGTTATGACCGCGAAGGTGCACGTGCTGTATTTAAATACGAGCCAGAGGACGACTTAAGCGTAAAATTTATAGCTGAATTTTATAACGCAGACGACGATTGTTGCGCCGACTTAGAAGCCCTGCCAAGTGGTCGTAATCCTGATTCAAAAGCAGCGCCAAACAGTAATGGTATTGTTGATGGCGTAGCCGATATTGACCTAGACCAACGCAAAGTAGACCATGATTACGAGTCGCGCACAATTGACGAACATAGCGCGTTTTCGGTGCAAGTTGATAAAACAATTGGCGACTATACGTACACGTCAATTACAGCGCAGCGCTCATGGGATAATACCGAATACCGCGAAGGCGACTTTACCTCTATTGCTGGCGACAGCAGCGAGCCAGTATTTGGCGCGCCGTTTCAGTTACATGATATTGGTGCACAGCAATGGGATCAGTTTTCACAAGAGTTTAGAGTTACATCAAACCTAGCTGGGCCATTTAATTATGTTGCCGGTTTATTTTATTGGAACATGGATTCACAACGTAACTTTACTCGTGATGCAAGTTGTCAAAACAATGGTGGCCAGCTTGATAGCGCAATGGCTTTTTACGCGCAAAATAACTTATCGGGCGCAGAGCTTGATGCTGCACTTAACGACTTAGATGGTTACACGCAAGGCCTAGGCGTTAGCTGTAACGCAAACGATATTGTATCGGCCACTGCTTTTATGAGCACAGAATTTAACAACTGGGCAGCCTTTGCCGACGGTACTTACGATTTATCTGAAGATTTACGCGTATTATTTGGTATTCGTTACACCGACGATGAAGTGTCTTACACGCATCGCCGTGTAAGCAATGATGTATATGGCCGCACCGGTGTAGGCGTACGCCCAGCAACACTAAATACCGATGACGAAGGCAAAGCAGAAGAAACCAACGTATCGGGTCGTTTAGGTATGCAATACGATTTAGGCGATGGCCAAATGGTATACGGTACCTACTCGCAAGGTTACAAAGGGCCTGGTTTTAATATTTATTACAACTTTAATCCAGACACCGACAGCCGCGAAATATCGCCAGAAGAGTCTGATGCTTACGAAATTGGCTACAAATACGCAAGCCGCGAGTTTGTGTTTAACATGGCACTTTTCAGAACAGAAATTGAAGGTTTTCAAGCTAACAACTTTGACTGTTCAGACGGCACCTGTATTACCCGCTTAACAAACGCGGGCGATGTAAGCACACAAGGTGTTGAAGTTGACTTTATGTGGGCTGCAACAGAGTCACTAACGCTTACCGGTGGTGTCGCTTATATTAAAGCCGAAATTGACGAGTTTAATTGTCCGGCAGAAGTAGCTGCAGGTTCGTGTACTGACCGCTCTGGCTTAGATGTTCCATTTTCGCCAGATTTAAAATACTCACTAACAGCTGACTACTTTATTGAAACTGAGCATGGCTTTAACGTACACATAAATAGCTCATACATTTACACCGACGAGCAATACTCAGACTTGCCAGATAACGTAGGCGAGTTTAACCCAGCGTCGTTACTGCCAGATTACGGCATTTTAAACGCAAGTGTTGGCTTATCGTTTAAAGATGATGCGTTTAGAGTATCGCTTATTGCTAAAAACTTAACCGACGAAAGCTACGCAACTACCTACAGTGGCGATAACTTCCGTTACCAAATACCGCGTGATGCAGAGCGCTACTTTGGCGTATCGTTTAAGGCGCGTTTTTAATATTTAAATAATTACATTTAATAATTTCCCTGAAAATAAGCGCAACGTTTTACACGTTGCGCTTTTTTAATCAAAACAATCCTTTTGTATGCTTTTTAGGTTTTTTTTGTAAATTAATTGTACAGGTGGGCGTTGTTGTTCTATCTTTTTTGTACCTATTTAGGTTCAATTATTAAGGATAAAAATGAAAACTATATTAATTACTACAGGTATTATTTTGGCATCTATTTTTTCTGCACAAGCGAGTGCAGACCAAATGGAATGTTACGTAGATACTCAAGCATATGACCAATTTACTCCTAATCATTGTTTTGCTGTGATTTATGGTAAAAGAACAGCTACAGCAGTATTCAGAGTGGTAGGTAATGGCTCTGACATTGATAGTGTTGTTTGGTCAAATGCTGCGTCGTCTTGTGGCGTATCGGGTACATCATGCTCATTCTCGATAAAATCATTTAAAAGTAATAAAGCAGAAGCAACGGTATTATATACAGATGGTACTTGGAGCAAAGTTTCTGCAACGGCTTCGTTTGAAGATGGTCGTTAATAAAAATAATAACGTTTATTGAATGAATAAGCGCAACGTTTAACACGTTGCGCTTTTTTATTTTTGTGACTTATTTTTGTAATAGTTTAGTCATTTTACTTTCATCAAAATTACCTTTATCAGTCACATCTGTTTTCTATAGTGCAGCGGTTGATCTTTTTTGTGTTTACACATTTCAAAAAATAACCACTAAACAATGGGAATTACGGATGAAAATTAAAAAAGTCGCTGCGGCAATCGCGCTAACGTTAACGTTTAGCGCAGTGAGCCATGCTGATGTACTACCGCAAAGCCAAAAAGACAGCAGCTGGTATAGCGCTGCGCAAACTAAACTAACAACAAAAACAGCACAAGCGCAGGCTACACAAGCCACTAAAGCTAAAAACGTCATTTTATTTGTGGGCGATGGTATGGGTATTTCTACACTTACCGCCGCGCGCATTTTACAAGGGCAGCGTAATAACCAATCTGGCGAAGAAGGTTATTTAAGCTTTGAAGAGTTCCCATACTCTGCACAAGTTAAAACGTATAACGTAGATGCTCAAACTCCTGATTCAGCAGGCACGATGACGGCTATTATTTCGGGTGTAAAAACCGATGTGGGCGTTATTGGTGTAGACGAAGATATTGAACGCGGCGTGTGTTCAACAGTGGCAGGTAACGAGCTAATTACCGCGACTGAATTGGCTGAAATTAAAGGGCTATCTACCGGTATTATTTCTACAGCACGTATTACTCATGCAACCCCTGCTGCCACATATGCTAAATCGGCTGACCGTAACTGGGAAGACGTATCAGATATGCCAGAAGATGCAGTAACGGGTGGCTGTGAAGACATTGCATCGCAACTGGTTAACTTTGAAAAAAACCTAGAAGCACGATTTGTAGGGACCGACGTAGACGGCCTTGATTTTGTAATGGGGGGCGGTCGTCGTCACTTTTTACCAAAAGACGAAACAGCTAACTCAACAGATGCAGTAAGTGCTATAGAAGGCGACCGTACTGACGAGCGCAACTTAGTAACTGAGTGGCAAACACAATACCCAGATGCTACGTACGTGATGGATCAAACAGGCTTTGATGCAATAAGCGATGACGCCACTAAAGTATTTGGTTTATTTAACGAATCCCACATGCAATACGAAGCTGACCGCGCAAACGATGTAGCGGGCGAGCCTTCACTTACCGATATGACCACTAAAGCAATTGAAGTGCTTGGTAAAAACGATAATGGATTTTTCTTAACGGTTGAGTCGGGACGAATTGACCATGCGCACCACGCAGGTAATGCATACAACGCGCTTAACGACACCATTGAGTTTGCTAAAGCCGTGCAAGCAGCGGTAGATAACACAAACCCAGAAGAAACCCTTATTTTAGTAACCGCCGATCACAGCCATGTATTTACTATTGCAGGCTACCCTAAGCGTGGTAATCCAATTTTAGGTCAAGTAGTTGCAGTAGGTGCAACAACACCAAGCTTAGCCGCCGACGATATGCCGTACACCACAGTAGGTTACGCAAATGGTTTAGGTTTTAGAAATTTAGTTGATGAAACAGATGCCGATGCTGCTTATGCAACTGGCCCAGTAGCCGGACGTGTAGAGCTAAATGGCGTTGATACAACAACCCCAGGTTTTCACCAAGAAACAACGGTACCAATGGGTTCAGAAACACACGCAGGTGAAGATATATCTTTACATGCTAAAGGCCCTGGTGCTCAGCTAGCACAAGGCGTAATTGAACAAAACGTAGTGTTTCATCTAATTAATCAAGCTCTTGAACTAACTCAGCAATAATGGCGGCTAACATGAACAAATTAACAGTACTTTCTTTGGCAGTAATGGTCGCGCTAGCAGGTTGCTCAAGTGACGATAACAAAAATGAAAATAATATTATCGCAGTAGATAACGCTATTGCAGTGGGCTCTGAGCAGTGTATTAATGGCGGTGTAGAGACGCAAGTAGGCGCAGATACCAATAATAACGACGTGCTAGATAGCGACGAAGTTAACTCAACTAATTTAGTGTGTAATGCACCTGCAACGTCGTTAACAAGCGAGCAGTTAGCCTCGCTCACTAGCAATACTTGGTTTAGTGAAGCACAAACAAAATTAGGTGCTGCACAAACAGCCAGTAGCAACATTGTTACTGAATCAGGCAAAGCGAAAAACGTTATTTTATTTGTTGGCGATGGTATGGGTATTTCTACCATAACCGCAGCACGTATTTTAGCGGGTCAGTTAGAGGGCGAAATGGGTGAAGAACACCAGTTAAGCTTTGAAACTATGCCTTTTTCGGGCTTTGTAAAAACATACAACGTAGATGCGCAAACGCCAGATTCGGCAGGCACTATGACCGCAATGGCATCGGGCGTTAAAACCGACGCGGGCGTTATTGGTATTGATGAAGCGGTTGAACGTGGTAATTGTGCATCAGGCAAAGGGCACGAACTTGTTACCTCGTTAGAGCTTGCTGAAATTGCAGGCAAAGCAACAGGGATTATTTCTACAGCGCGTATTACTCACGCAACACCCGCTGCAACCTATGCTAAATCGGCAGAGCGTAACTGGGAAGATATCTCCGATATGCCAGAAAGTGCGGCAACATGTGAAGACATTGCATCGCAACTGGTTAACTTTGAAGCCAACCTAGAAGCACGCTTTAGTGGTGTTGATGTAGACGGTATTGACGTAGTAATGGGTGGCGGTCGTCGTCACTTTTTACCAAAAGATGCAGCGGCAAATTCAAGCGATGCAGTAAGCGCAGTAGAAGGCGATCGTACTGATGGCCGTAACCTAGTGACTGAGTGGCAAGCAACTTACCCAAGCGGCACATACGTAATGGATCAAACTGGTTTTGATGCAATAAGCGACGATGCTACTAAAGTATTTGGCTTGTTTAACGAATCCCACATGCAATACGAAGCCGACCGCGCAAACGACGTAGCGGGCGAGCCTTCGCTTTCGCAAATGACCGAAAAAGCAATTAACGTGCTTGATAATAACGAGCAAGGTTTTTTCTTAACGGTTGAGTCGGGTCGAATTGACCACGCGCATCATGCGGGTAACGCTTATAACGCGTTAAACGACACTATTGAGCTTGCCAAAGCCGTTAAAGTGGCGATGGAAAACACCAACCCAGAAGAAACATTAATAGTTGTAACTGCCGATCACAGCCATGTATTTACCATTGCCGGTTACCCTAAACGCGGTAACCCAATTTTAGGTAAAGTGGTTGCAGTAGGTGCAACTGAGCCAAGCTTAGCTGCAGACGATATGCCTTATACAACGGTTGGTTACACCAATGGTGGTGGCTTTAGAAACCTAGGTAGCGAGACTGATGCCGATGCAGGTTACGCGTTTGCACCGGTTACAGGGCGTGTTGATTTATCTGACATTGATACAACCACACCTGGTTTTCATCAAGAAGCACTGGTACCAATGGGCTCAGAAACACATGCCGGTGAAGACGTAGGCGTTTATGCAATGGGACCAGGTGCACACTTGGTAACAGGCACAAACGAGCAAAGCTTTTTATTCCATGTAATGGACTTTGCGGCTGATTTAGTTAAAACAGCCGACGAAAAAGTAACGCAGTAAATATCGTCTAGTTATAAATATAGTTAAATATATCTAAATAAAAAACCCCGCCTACTTTGCGGGGTTTTTGTCATTAAACTGACATTTATAATCGTTATGTTATTGCCATAAACTTGAAATATAAATAAGAGATAGCTAAATGAAAAAAGCGTTATTAATAATTGCCACGCTTGTGAGTACAAGTAGCTTTGCCTCGCAATGTGATATTGATGCTAAGCATTTAAAAGCGGATTATAAAATTACCAACAGCCATAAAGCGCAGCAAAATAGCGAGTCACTTACCCTTTGGCGAAACAATCAGCAAGTAGCGCATCAAAGTGAAGTAATTACCGAGCTTTGGCAGCACTTAGCTAATAAGCAAATACGACCAATTCGTTACTTTAATGCCCAGCAACGCGGCATTGAATACCAACCATCTGAAGTACGCGGCGTACAAAACTGGAGTGCTAAAAACCAGCTGGTGGATGCGCACTTAATAGAAAAAATGACGCTTTTAAACACCCAAGGCACAGGCTGCGATGAAGTAAAAAGCTATACACTGAGCGAAAATGGCAACGACTTTAACCTTGCCTTTTACACGCAATCAAAATTAGTTAAAACATTTAGTATTAGTAACAAAAAAAGCCAAACAACTACATTGCTTAGCCTTAATAATGTAAGCAGCAATAAAGCAGAAATAACTGAGCAGTTTGCCAAATTGGATCGCTTTCAAACCACCGACTACGCCGACATTGGCGATAACGAAAATGACCCGTTTTTAGCTAAAATGATAAATCTTGGTTTTATAGAACACAGCGCAACGGGGTTTTATAATCAGCAGGGCGAAGCTATTCAAGGCGGTCACCACCACTAGGTTTTAGTTACTTAAGTTGTATTCGCAAAGGGGGCTTAATTTAGACTCCAACGCGTAAGCCTCTTTAGTCAATGCTACAAATGGGCAGCTTTAAATTAATTCTAAATAAAGCTACAAAAGGTGAACAATTTTTTAATTGGCAAAAACTTATCTAGTTTGTTATTAATAGATGTTCACATTGTAGGGGCATTTTGTGAAAGTGATAAAATGTTCTTAGAGTAAGGCTGTTGTATGCACAAGGAAAGCAAGGATGAACCCTCAGATATTTAATATTATTTTTGAAGAAGATATGGATACAGAAGCAATCATACATCTTAAAAATAACTTAGCTTTTCTCGAAGATAATATAGAGTTCCATCAAACTCCAGCGCAAGGTATTCAAGTATCGGCAATCCTTGTAATGATGACTTCAATTGCATTTATTTTTGGTGCATCATTTGTGAAAAAACTTGGCGATAGGATCGCTGAAGATTGTTACCCAATAATTAAAAAGTCTCTTGAGACTGTCTATAAAAAATATTTTGGTAAAAACCCAGAATATAGATATCAAATCATTACATCTAGAAACTCAAGTAAAAAAGTACCTGACAGCGATTACTCTTTGGTACTAGCTCTTTATTGTGTAAGTAAAAATAACGAAAGAGTTAAATTTTTATACAAGACAAGCTGGGGGGAAAAACAATTTGATGCAGCAACAGAGATTTATTTATCTTCAATTATCGAATTTGTAAACACTGACTCGGGAGCAGTTCGTGATCTCCTTGACGAAAAGCCAACATCACTGCCTCCCTCGCTAATTGCTTGGGATGAGTTTACGGGCACACTAACAAAATTAAGCCCTTTATTAAAAGATATAAGTTGATGAAAACATCTTCAGTGTTCAGTGAAGGCATATTAAGGTAGCTATATAAATTTTGCTTATATACACGTGCCTACTATTTAAAGTGCAGTAAGTAAGCATTGGAAGGAGTTTTTATGTTAAAGGTTAAAGTCCCCAAAATATTAGTCTTATTCAATTTTATAGTAACTAGGAAGTATCTAGTTTTCAGTTTACTGTCAATCTTTTGCGTTATTTCAATTTTTGTATCAATAATAAAAAAGGACTTCGCTTGGTTTTCTGCGTATGGAGGGGTCGCTACTATTTTTGGAATATTACTGACAGTAAGCCACTCAGTACCGATGTCCGAAGAAGAAATAAACCGGTTTTTAGATAGTTTATTTCCTGAGAGTAGAGATGGAATTTTTTCTGAAACGGAATCTGCTACCAATCGAGAAGCTAGGATAAGTAAAAGAATCAGCGAAGCAAATAGAATTTTAAACTCCGAAGCTATAGGTTTAATAGTGACAATAATCGGCACTTTAATCTGGGCTTATGGAGCTTTTTTAAATTCGTTTATATGATCATTACATACCATAAAACAATTTATCGCATTGTCTAAGGTAATATAGCCATCTGCTAACAATACAAACACAGCCGCCTGACACTACTCAAGATGAGCATCATCAGGCTTTTTAGGTTTACTCGCTACTTCTGTTAAGCCATCTTCGCAATCACCGCTATCGCAGGTATTTAAATCGCTTTGTGCTTGTTTATCTTGTTGTAGCACGTGTTTTAAATCTTCCATGCGTTGGCGCACTGCTACGCCGTAGCTGGCGTCGTCGCCCCATAATGCAGCAAGTTGTACTACTGCAGCGCGGTCGTGGTCTCTAAATAATTTACCGGCGCGCTCTGCATCTTGCTTAGTGTTACCTAGTAACTCGAGTGCTTCTACGGCAAGGTTAATAGCTGAGTCGACTGTTTCGCGGTTAAACGCATCTACTTTTAAATTAAGTAACTGATACGCATGGCGGCGGTCGATTGCGCGAGCAACTATTTTAAGCTGCGGGTAGTTTTTATGCGCGAGCTTAATTATCTCAATGGTTTTATCGGGGTTATCAATTGCAATTACTAGCATTTGCGCGGTGTGTGCGCCTGCTGCTTCAAGGAGTTCTTGGCGTGCGGCATCGCCATAAAATACGGTATTACCAAAACGGCGTAGTAATTCTATTTGGCTAGGGCTGTGATCAAGTACGGTAATTTCGTAGCCTTGCGCGTGCAGTAAACGCCCCATAATTTGACCAAAACGTCCGTAGCCCGCAATAATTACGTGCTTAGCGGTGCTAATTTGCTCTGGCTTATCAAACTCAGGCAGAGCACTGCTACTGCGTTTTTGTATTTGTTCATAAACCATAAGTAGTAACGGCGCTATTAGCATTGATACCGCCACAACTAAGGTAACAAGGCTGGTTTGCTCGGGCGTTAAAATGCTGAGCGTAGTGGTTACGCTTAACAGTACAAAGGCAAACTCACCCCCTTGGGCAAGCGCTAAGGCAAATAATAACTGCTGTTTACTGTTAATTTTAAAGGTAACGGCAAGGGCAAATAAAATGCAGGCTTTAACTACAATAAGTAAAACCACTAAGCCTATAACGGTACTAAACTCGTTAAATAGCAGCTCAAAGTTAATTGATGCGCCAACAGTTATAAAAAACAATCCTAAAAGTAAGCCTTTAAAGGGTTCTATATCGGCTTCTAATTCGTGTCTAAATTCGCTCTCGGCAAGTACAACGCCAGCTAAAAAAGTCCCCAGCGCAGGCGATAAACCAATACTTTGCATAACCAGTGCAATAGCGACTACTAAAAAGAGTGCAAAAATAGTAAATATTTCACGCATGTGGGTTTGGGCAATGTATCTAAATAACGGCGCCGATACATATTTACCGCCGGCAATAATAGCGGCAATAACCGCAACCGAAACACATACTTGTTGCCATACAGGCCAGCCTGCAATAATCGAATCGCTGATTTCTTTTGTGCTAGTTTGCGGGGCAAATGCAAGCAGTGGCAATAGGGCTAAAATAGGGATAATTGCGATGTCTTGAAACAGCAATACCGAAAATGCGTTTTGTCCGGCTTCTTGTTTTAGCCAGCCTTTTTCTTCAAGGCTTTGCAGCACAATAGCAGTAGAGGAGAGCGCGAGCATTAAACCAATGGCGAGTGCGGTTTGCCAATGCATGGCAAAAAACCAATAACAAAATGCAAATATAGCCGCTGCCGATAACACAACCTGTAAGCCGCCAAGTCCTAAAATAGAGTGGCGTAATGTCCATAAACGCGAAGGTTGTAGCTCAAGGCCCACTAAAAACAGCATCATTACTACGCCAAATTCAGCGAAGTGCATTACATCGGTTTGATCGCCCACAACACCCAGCGCATAAGGGCCAATGAGAATGCCGGCAATTAAATAACCTAACACAGAGCCAAGTCCGACTCGTTTTGCAATAGGGACAGCTACTATGGCTGCTGCTAAGTAAATTAAAGCTATTTCTAACACGCGTTTATCCTAAGTCATTCTATTTATGCTCAAGGTATTTGAGCATAAATAGAATGACTTAGGTTCTTATAAAATACAATAATTCATGTGGCTGAAAATACGTTATTTTTAGCTCATACTGTTAGGGCGTGTTGATCTTTGGTGGGTGAATTTGCAGCAGTATGTTTGGTTTTTAGGCAAGGCGGAGCCTATGTAGTTTGGTTATTCCCCATGAATAGGCGATAACGCAGCATAAATACCAAACATGCGCTGCCCTTTGGGTTCTTTCTAGGGACGATTAACTCTTTGTTGCTCGGTTTTTACTTAGCCCACTAGGTTACAAACCTCGCGCCGCGATTTAATCGCCCCTAGATTGAACAAATTTCAATCCACAAAGATCAACACGCCCTAATCAGCTACTTTTACTGAGCCGCTAATATTATCGATACTTACATCGCCCGAGCCTGACTCAGTAATAGTCAGCCCCTTTGCATGGTTAACGCGAATATCACCCGAACCGTCTTCAATTGTTACGCTTGAGCCAATATGCTCAATGATCATGTCGCCAGAGTTATCATCAACATTAACTGCACCGCTAATATGGCTTATTACTAAATCACCCGATCCATCTTCAACGTTTAGCGAACCAGTTATGCTGCTCACGTGCATTTCGCCAGAACCATCGTCAATAGTTACATTGCCGCTTACGTTGTTTATATGAATACTGCCAGAGCCGTCGATTAATTCTAAATTACCTGCGATGTTTTCAAGGTTTACTTCACCTGAGCCATCGTCAACAGTTAGGTTTTTAGCACTGCTTATAGTTAAGTCCCCCGAGCCGTCTTTTACATCAATATTGCTTTGCATAGCATTTATTAAAATGTCGCCAGAGCCATCATCAATATCTAAATTTAGATTACTTGGCACAGTAACCACTAAATTAATACTTGGAGATTGGCCACTGTAAAAGCTAATGCCATTACGGCTTTTATTTTGGGCAACAAGCTTTGCCTGTTTACCGTCTTGCTCGAGCGTTAGCTCGTATTCGTCTTCAATGTCGGCTGTGTAAATAGTGGCATCAACACTAATGCTGGTGGCCGTTTTTGAGCCTTTTATTTCAAGGCTACCTGCGCCGCTTAACACATTTAAATACTCAAGATTATTGCTTGGCAGTGATAGCTGTTTAGTTTGTTTTACCGAGGCAACGCTTGGCGATATATGAAATACACAGCCACTTAATAATAAAATGCCGCCAATAAGTGAAAGTGGTTTTGCAATGCTTAATTGTGTTGATGAGCTCATGTTTAGTCCTTTGGTATTTATTGTTTGTATTTATATAAACAATATAGAGCAAAAATGAGGCCGAAATGTAAGCTGTTGTTTTATATAGGGTGGTGGTTTTTTATGAAAGTTGAAATACTAATAAGTGGTTAAAATAACTAATTATTAATATAAAAGGATGCGCGATGCATCCTTTTATGATTGCTCTGCTTTTATTAGGGAACTAATTAAAAGCTGTAAGTAATATTACCGTATAAAAAACGCCCGTCTAATCCGTAAGGCGCATACGGTGTGTACGGGAATATTTGGCCAAAGTCAGAGTAACCAATGTTATTCACGGTGGCTTGTGGGTACTGATCGAACAAGTTGTTTGCACCAACGGCAAATTTCCAATATTCGTCTGGACGGTATGCCACTTCTAGGTCGGTGATCCACTTAGGGTCTAGGTATTCATCGCGATCAGCTGTAGTTGATATATCAGCGACTTCACCATAACGTGTGGCACGAAGCGTTGTTTGCCATTCGTTAAAGTTCCATACTGCAGATAGGTTCCATTTGCTATCTGGCGTGCCTTCTTCAAAGCGACCTACTTCACGACGTGCAAACACTACGTAGTCGTCACCTAGTGAGTTAAGCTGTGCTGGGTTGTCGTTTACGTGCGTTACTTCGGTATCGTTAAAGTTAGCTGCTACGTTTAAACGTAAATCACCTAAGTTGTCTAAATCTAAGTTATAAGTGGCAACTATATCTACACCTTGCGTGCGTGAGTCGATAGCGTTGGTAAAGTAACGTACGCTTTCGGTATTTAGCTCACCGGCATTTTGTAGTATTTCAACAACTGCATCGCCTTCTAAGTTTTCAGACAATACAATACGGTCATCAATATCAATACGGTACGCATCAACAGTTAAGCTAAAGCTGCCTTGAGTGTAAATAAAGCCCGCAGTAACGTTTACTGACTCTTCTGCATCTAGCGGCTGTGCACCTAGCGCTTGCGCTGCTGCAGAATCGGTTGGGAATAGACCAACTTCAAATGGTTGGTTGTTTTCAAGTACGGTTGATATTTGGCGGTACGAGCTTTGCGCTAAAGATGGCGCACGAAAACCTGTACTAATTGCACCGCGCAGCGATAGGTTTTCAGTAATGCTGTAACGCGAAGCAAGCTTAGAAGTAAATGTGTCACCAAAGTCGCTGTAATCTTCATAACGACCCGCTAAAACTACGTTCCATTTTTCTGTTAAGTAGGTATCAAACTCAACAAATAAAGCGATGTTATGACGGCTTTCGTCAGTCGCACTTTCTGGTCCAAAACCAGCAAGTACTTGCGCGCCACCGGCTGCAATTGGGTTACCATCGCTATCAAGTGCGGTGATGTAAGACGCTTCTTCGCCTTCTTCTATTTTGTAGCTTTCGTGGCGGTATTCAGTACCTACGGTAAAAAATACGTCATCAGGTAAGCCTAAATCGAGAGTGGTATTGGCAGTTGCGTTTACTAAAAACTGATCGTAAACCAGTGCACCGTTATCAAATTCAGTTGGGCTGTCGGCACCTAGTGATGTGTTAATACTATTTACAACACCGAAACCAAAGTCGTTACGGCCGTAGTTGGTACTTACATCCCATGTCCAGTCGTTAGTTTCGCCTTGTAAGCCCAGTGCAAATGAGTAGTCTTGTACGTCTGTTTCAATTTGCGGCAAAAAGCCATCTGGGTACACTTCTAAAACGTTACGGCTGTCTTTTGCTCGGCGGTAAAAACCACCTGAATTACCTTCACGCTTTGAGTAGCTACCAAATGAATAAAGGTTTAAGCCGTTATCTAAATCGTAACCCATGTTGTAAAACAACGCGTAATCTTCAAGGTCTGCTTTACCAAAGCGGTGGTTGTAACGATCGATAGTAAATTCACGTGGGTCTAGGCTGCCATCATCAAGGCGGCTGTATTGTTCGCGTGGGTCAAAACCTGAGCGCTGAGTTGAGTCGTTATCACGGTATTCAATTGATACGTTTACAAAACCGTTATCAGATAACGCAAAACCAGAGTTTGCACTAACAGTGCGTGTTGCACCGTCGTTTACTTCTCTGTCGCCACCGGTATTAAAGGCTAAGTCGCCGTTTGCATCTGCGTAGGTGCTGTCTAGCTGAGATACACCAGCCATTTGAGTATCGTATTTACCGTACGTTACGCTTACGCTACCGCCTTCTGAGGCATCTTTAAGTACAATGTTAATTACCCCAGCAATTGCATCAGAACCGTACTGTGCGGCTGCGCCGTCACGTAGTACTTCAACACGTTTAATTGCAGAGGTTGGGATCATGTTCAAATCAACAGCTGTAGAGCCTCGGCCAACAACGCCCGCTAAGTTTAATAGCGCACCAGCGTGGCGGCGCTTACCGTTTATAAGTACTAGTGTGTGATCGGGTGCTAATCCACGTAAAACAGCTGGTTTTGCATGGTCAGTACCATCACCCATAGTGGCACTTGGGTAGTTAAAGCTAGGTACTTGGTTTGCTAGTATTTGGCTTATTTCTAGCTGACCGGTACTTTGCATATCACCGCTGGTAATAATATCTACAGGTACGGTGCTTTCGGCAATACTGCGTAGGCTTCTGCGAGTACCGGTAACCGAAATTACTTCGATATTTTTTTCTGCTTGATTATCTTGCTCTGCGGCAACGGCCATAGAGTAAGGTGTGCTAAGTGCAGTGGTAACGGCCAAGCTAAGTGCGAGTTTATTTGCAGATAAACGCTTAAAAGTCATTAATTGTTCCCCAAGAGCTGCTAGTCGAAAAGGAGCGCATCATATAGAAGCGACTACCCTAGTGCAAAGATAAAAACTATCTAAGATATTCTAAGTTGTTAACACATAAGATCACTGTTTACGCGCGATATAGGCGTTTGGATCGTTGTAGTTGCAATCTTGTGTCGAATGGTTGCGAATTCAAGGGAATTTTAGATAAAAGTTAGTAAGACGTAAAAAGGCCAAGCAAATGCTTGGCCTTTCAATTTTTTAAATTTAGTGATTTAAATTATTCAGGGGCAACTTCAAGCGTTGTAAATAATGCATAACGTCCTGCATCTACGCCTTCTTCATTTACGGTAACCTTGTTAGAAGTTTCGATTAGGTATAGGCCTGGTTCTTTCCACGTAATTGTAAACATACCTTCTTTATCGGTCGTTACTTTTACTTCGCCACGGTCGTTACGGTAGCGTGTGTCGCCTTTTAAAATACTTACTTCAACGCCTTCACCAGCAGATTTACCATCTTGTAGTAACTGAAAACGTGCTTGTTCACCTACAAATAAATCGTTTGGATGCGTTGGACCGCTAAGCTCTAAGCCTAAACCTAATAGGGCAGGCTTTGAGGTGCCATTTCGGCTTACAAATGTATCTACTGTTGAAACAACCTTCGTTGTAGTTACATCTTTTGCATTGCTAGGTAACTCGGCGTCTGTTTTCTTACCAAATACACGCTTGCGCTTACCTTCTTCGTTTTTATAGAAGGTCATGTACATTGGCTTTTGGGTCATTGCAATGTGATAAGTGCCTTGCTCTGTTAAGCTTACCGCAGCTGAGCTTTTACGTTTTAAGTAATAAGCACGGATGGTTTCAGATACTGGCTCACCATTAGGCGCAAGTGCCATTAATAATGTGTCGTCGTACTCGGCGCCTTTTTCTTTAGGTTTAAAGGCTTTGTCTGGTGCAAAAATTTCGTTTGAAATGCTCGCGTCAATCATTACGTAATGCGCTTTATCGCCTGATAAAGATGTATGCGAAGGTAGTAACCAACGTCCGTGTGCACTTGCCGAAGTTGACACTAAAGCAGATAAGCTCAATGCGCCGATTAATGCCGTTTTTAATAAATTAATTTTCATTGTATTTCCTTAAATTTAAATGATTAAGTAGCAGCTACTTAGTGCTTACAGTGACGAAGCTTTGTGAAAACTCGTTTTTACCATCAATTGTCAGCTTGCCTGATTTAGTTAAATCAAGCTCAACACGGGTGTAGTCTCTGCCGCCTTCTTCGCGTACAACTTCAATATTTAGTAAGTATTTACCTGGTTTTACTGGGTTACCGTCTAAATCATTACCTTGCCAGTTTATGGTGTAAGTACCCGCGCGCTTGGTTGCGCCGCTAATGCCATCAAAGTTGGCATCGCTTTTACCGGCTTTACGCCACCATTGGCGTAAGTCTTTAAACCATTCTGCTTTTTGTACCCAAAGTGCAAGCGTTGTAACGTGTTTGCGCTCTGGTGTTTCAAGCCAAACTGCAACGTATGGACGGTGATACGGTTGTACTTCTAAGTCGGGAAGCGTTAATTCAACCTCTAGCTGTGGTGTTTGCGCATGCGCCGTTGTTTGAAAAAACGCAGCTACAAGCAGTAATGCGGCGCTTATAAATAATTTAAATTTAACCATTAAGACACTCCTTTTATTTGTGGAACCCAACATAAATAAATAACCAGTGGAGTTGCGACTCCTAGTAAGGTTATCCATATTCCTGCTAAGCGTTTTTTTCTATTTTGAAACAAAATAATCATGCCGGTGATGGCAAATAAAATCATTAGTACGGCAGATATATCAATTACCCAACTCCATACTTCACCGCTGTGGCGGCCTTTATGTAAGTCGCCAATGAGGCTTAAAAAGCCACCTGTTTGGTAATCAAGGTTTAACTCGCCAGTTGTAAAATCAAGCTCTGCGTAGGCAAACCCTGCAGGCAGTGGGTAGTCGAGCATGACAAGCGCGTCTTCTTTTTCCCACTCAATGCTTTTTACTTTTGTAAGTGCATATTGCTCGGCTAAGTAAGCTTCTATTTCTGGGTAAAGCGTTGGCAAGGTATTTAGCTGCTCATTTGCTTTGGTAACTAGCTCTGCAGGAATCGTTGCGGTTACTTGACCGTTATTTTTATCGTTTTTAAGCCAATCGACGTGATTAAGCACAATGCCGCTAACGCAAAATAAAATAAGCAAAAAAAACAAAGCTGTAGAAATATAAATATGTAGAGCACGGCTTGTACTATACAAAGCCCGCTTATTAATAAACGACATAAAAACAGTAAATAAATTAAATTTACAACATGATAATGATTTGCATTAGCTATTACAAATTTACTTACTTATCTTTACATAAAAACTTTAAAACAGAGGTGGTATGCAGGTAAAAAATGAATATTTAATGCTTAGGGGGGCTGGAGGGTCTTAAAATAAGGTAAATCATTACCGATACTTCTATTACTGCAACGAGATAAATAACCCAAATAGGGGCGGCTGAATACAGTAAAAATATAAATCCAATTAACATGCCAATGGCGGCGTAGCATTTGGCTTTAACAGGCACTACTTTATGGGCTTGCCATTGCTGCAGAGTTACACCGTAACGAGGGTGGTTTAACAGCCATTGTTCAAGCGCGGGTGATGAGCGAGTAAAGCAGGTGAGCGCTAAAATAAAAAATATAGTGGTAGGCATGACCGGTAACACAATGCCAATAATACCCAAGGCTACAAGTATTAAGCCAAGCGCTTTAAACCATAAGTTTTTATAACAAATAAACACTGCTTTTATATTCACTTAGGCTCTTTTTAGGCGTGTTATGGTATCTCTAATTGTAGGCTAAATAGCTATTAATTCGAAGCTTAAAATCAATAAAAAAGGGCAAACTAAGTTTGCCCTTTTAAAAATAAATGCGGTTAACAGTTTAGAAGTAGTAACCAATATTTATGTTGAAGCGACGTTCTGTATCGCCATCACCAATAATTGTTCCGCCAATAAATGGCTGGTTACGTGCTTGAATAAAGTCGAAGTAACTAAAGAAACCACCTGCAGCAACACTCATACCCGTTACGTTCATCCATGTATCTGCGCTATCGTCAGACTTGTCATAAATAATGCCGTAATCGTTGTAAAATTGAATGTCGGTAACTGGGCCCCAATCAAGCGAGTAATTATAAGCAACGTTAAAGTTAGTCATAGTTGCTTCGCTAGATACAGTGTCATAATACGCATACGCACCAACAACAAAGCGGTCGCTGCTGTCGTCTAGATCGTAGTCGTATTCACCGTGTTGAAATTGGATATTCCAGTTGTTAATTGTGCTATCAACATGAAATGCCCATGCACCGTAGTTACCTGCACGATCGTTACCGTCATGTAAACCACCACTTAATAATGATACACCCACATCGGTAGTTATATTTTTGCTGTGCTCAATTTGGTATGTTGCACGCCCGGCAAACGTATTGTATTCGCCTATGCGAGAGCCTGGTGCATCGTATGTACCTTCCTCTGCTGAGCGACTACCAATAATGTCGTAAGAGTAACGATGGTTAATATCTGAAGAGCCACCGTCTATACCACCTAGCTCATCATTTTTGAAAAAGCCTAGGTCTAGTTTCCAGTTATCTTTAAGTTTACGTTTTACTACTACACCTAAATCAAAATCGTCTTCTAGACCTACGTAATAATTAGTACTGAAAAAGTAGCTGTGTGAGTTGTATGGGCCATTACCAAAAGGCACGGGTGCAATGCCTGCTTGTCCTTCCCAGCCATCTGCAAACTCGTAACCTAAGTAAGCATACTTAACAACGGTCATGTAATCGTAAAAACGTATTTCGCCGTTAAGTGAAATATCGTTAATCTCACCAGATACATTTATACGGAAAATATCAAAATCAAAATCGCCACCGCGATCTTGGGTATCTTCATCGTATGTGTTGGTGCTGTAATTAAAGCGTATTGCTCCACCAACTTTAATGCCTTCATCTTTTTTCTCAGGTTCAGCTGCGGCAACTTCAACTACTTTTTGATCAGATTTTTTACTGATGTTTGCAACTTGTTGTTCGTGCTGCTTATTAATTTGCTGTTGTTTTGTTTTTTCATCAGCTAACTTATTTTCAAGCAATTGCATTTGTTGCTTTAGCTGTTTAAGTTGGCTTTGTAGTGTGTCTAGATCATCAGACGCATAAGAAGTGCTTGTAACACCACCTAGGACTAGTGCTAGTGTTAATTTTGAGAGTTTAGTCATAATAGCCGCTCTGCTTGTGATTAAAAAATAAAAAATTCAAGACGTCAAAAAACGCCTTACGTTTAGAGTAAGTACAAAACTATGTATTTTTTTTATTGTTTATTCTTTAGGAGCTTGAGTAAGTGCACCAACTTCTAGAAGGGGCGATGCATCTAATTTATCTGCATCCATCATCGCGGCTACACGCTGCATTGATGAGAGTAAAAGGCTCTGTTCCCACTCAGCAAGCGCAGAAAACTTTTCAATAAAGTGTTCTTGCAATGGCTGAGGTGCTTTATCAAGTAACTCTTTTCCTTTCTCGGTGAGGTATAAGCTCACTCTGCGTTTATCCATTTGACTGCGTACGCGTGTTACTAAGTTTCTGCTTTCTATTCTGTCGAGAATATTGGTGACCGTTGCTGGGCTTAAATTTACGTTTTGAGCAATACGGCTCGCCGTTATCCCATCGGTTTTTTTAACTTCTTGCATTATAAGCAATTGTGGGCCAGTTAAACCCGAAGTTTTATTTAGCTGCTTAGAATGTAAGTCAATCGCGCGGATCACTTTACGTAAAGAAACCAATAACTCGTCATATTTTTGCATTTGCTTATCTCATCGATGGGGCGGTAGTTTGCCGTAATCGCGAAATGTTACACATCAAATAAATTGAATTCAAACAATATATTGCACATTAGGCCGCTTTTGTTGGTTTTTAATAGTTAGAGCAGTAACTAATGTAAAATTATATTGTTTAAATTATAGTAAATTTTCTTAGCATCTTGTGTGCATTAAGTTGCGCACAGTACGTATGTTGTGAATAATTGGCAAGTCTTATTGTATAGACTTTAGTATTATTCATTTACAGCTGTTAGTACAAAGTAATTGTTTGTGAGTTTACTGTATATGTATTAATCGGCAATGAACAAATTCAGCAATCAATATTTAATATCAATAGCGTATACTTTAAGCATGCATTATTGTTTCTGCACAAATATTAAAAATCTTTAGTATCAGTATTATAGGGGAAGGTATGAAATTATCGCCATCAGTTAGCATTGAGCAAAGCGAAACCGGTCTTGAGTTTATTAAAGTAGCTAGTGCAAAGTGCGATGCAAAAATATTCTTGCAAGGTGGGCAAATTACCCAATTTACCCCTAAAAATAATGAGCCGCTTATTTGGGTATCGCAAGAAGAAACCTATCAAGAAGGGGCAAGTATTCGAGGTGGTATTCCTGTTTGTTGGCCGTGGTTTGGTACACACGCTAACGATGGGTGGCCTGCTCATGGTTTTGCGCGCACAAGCGTGTGGCAAGCCGATGAAGTACACGAATCTGATGAGCAAATTACGGTTAGTTTAAAGTTACCTATGAAGCTAGTTAATACAACGTATTGGCCGCATCAGTCAGCATTAAAAGTGGAGTTTATATTAAGTGATAAGTTACAGGTTCGCTTAACTACGACTAACTTAGGAAATACGCCATTTAGCTTTACTCAAGCGCTGCATACCTATTTTCCTACATCAGACATTACAAATACCCATGTTGATGGTTTGCAAGGCGCGCAATATATTGAGTTTAGTGAAGGGCCATTTGTGCAAAATGACGTTGTAAGTTTTGAGCGCGAAACCGACATGATTTATACACAAGCAAGTGCAGTACAAACTATTAATACGCCAGAAGGTGTTATTAATGTGATCCGTGAAAATTCAAACTCGTGTGTACTGTGGAATCCATGGATAGAAAAATCCAAACGCTTATCTAATTTTGCTGATGATGAATATAAAACAATGCTCTGCCTAGAGGCTGCTAATGTACTGACAGATAAAGTAACGCTTGAGCCAAAGCAAAATCATACATTAGTAACCACCATTAGCTGGGCTAATTAATAATCTCGATAGGATGCAATTGTGTTTAACAACCAACAAATAATGGATTTACCAGCGCATAGCGCCATTAATTTTAAGCCTTTAGCTGGCAAGGCCTTATTACATACTCAGCTTAACTGGCTTACATTTTATATTCCGTTAATTGGGGTACTTATTGCGGTTTGTTATTTTAACGAAGCTTTTGCTGAGAGTGCGCAAACTTACTTGCTAATTGGTATGCCCGTTTTAGTAGCTGTTTCCATGTTGTACAACATGGTTAGCATAAGGCTGCAAGGTTTTGCGGTACGAAACCACGATATTGCTTTTAAAAAAGGCGTTATTTGGCAACAAGTAACGGTATTGCCTTTAGCGCGAGTACAACATATGGAAATACATCAGGGGCCAATAGAGCGAAAGCTTAGCCTTGCGAGCATCAAATTATTTAGCGCAGGCGGCGTAAGTGCCGATTTGCAAATTAGTGGGTTAACCCATGATGATTGTAAAAATATGCGCCAATTTGTACAAAACTACCGTCAAGACGATACGGCTCCTCAGGCGGTTTTAGTCGATGAGTAATAGTATTACTGAGGAGCAAACTAGCTCAAATGATTGGCAAAAAGTATCGTCTTGGGCGCTTTTATATTTTGTTGTGCATTTTAGTGTGCGCTTTGTAAAAGATGGCCTTTTAAACTTACTGCCTATGTTTGTAGTATTTGTTACTCAAGTAGAAAATAAATTATTTTGGGCGCAAGTTGCAGGTGGTATTGCGCTGATTTCGTTGCTTGTTTACTCATTTTTATATTATTTAAATTTTAAGTTTTGTATTAGTAGCGATAACGAAATATTGCTTAACAAAGGCGTATTTAAAAAAGAGCGACTTACGCTTAAATTTGGCCGCGTACAAAATGTTAATATTGCCGAGCCATTTTATTTTACCCCCGTAAACTTAGTTAATTGTATTTTTGATGCTGCAGGCAGTGTGTCGCAAGAAGTTGTTTTACCCGGCGTCACTAAAGACTACGCACAGCAAATGCGTAAACAAATATTTGCTTTTAAAGCGCAGCAACAGCAAGAAATACAAAGCACTGAGCAAAGCGAAGTAGATACTATTGAAAATAGCCTAAGCATTAGCAATAAAGAAATAGCCAAATTTGGTTTAATGTCGAATATGGCTATTTTAGCAATCGCTGCTTTTGCCCCTTTTATAAACCTGATTGTTGATTTTTTAGAGAAGCAAATTATTGCTAAAGTAGAAGGCTTTTATCAGCAAGAGCTTGGCATGCTGGCAAGTGCTGCTACCTTTGCGATGATCACCTTAATTGTTTTGTTAGTTTTGGTGGCTGTAATGCTATCGGTGACTATGTCGCTTATTCGTTTTTATAACTTTGAGCTTTATTTTAAAGGTCAAAAATTTAAACGTATTGCTGGCTTGTTAGAGCGCCATCAGCTTTCAATGAGCATGGATAAAGTGCAATCTATTGTTATTAAGCAAAACCTAATGGGGCGATTGCTAAAGCGATTTACCGTTGAGTGCTTGCAAGCAAGTAGCGGCGGAATAGCAGCCGGTGTTGCGGCTAAAAAAAATAAACAAACCTTAGTATTACCTGTATTAAATAGCGAACAAGTTGATAGTGTATGCCAATGGATTTACCCGTGGTTTAATAGTAAAAAACTCGCTTTTAAGCGCGCAGAACGCGCTCTTTTGTATAAAAATTTAGGCTTTTATTCACTGCTACCCAGTGCATTAGTGTTTGGCTTTTGTTTTATTGCTGATATTAATACTTTGATAAGCCTTGGTGTTTTGGTGGTGTTTTCTGGCTTGGTAACTTTATCGTATCAGCGTTATGGTTATTACATGCATGAGGATAATGGTCGATTTTACATGGTTGTACGCAAAGGTATGATTGGCGTTCATTACCGTGTTTTTGAGCTTTATAAAGCGCAAAGTGCGCGCAGTATAAGTACGTACTTAATGCGCAAATCAGGCTTGAAAAGCCTATACATACAACTTGCTTCAGGCTTTGCATTTATGCCCTACATAAAGCAGCAAGATGCTGACTTTATTATCGATTTTACAATTAAGCAGATTGAGTCAGATACTCGCAGCTGGATGTAAACTCCCCTAATAAAACATGTGTAAATACACATTTGCACATGCTTTATTACACTTTCTTACTGCCCATGAAAGACATTTAATAATACCCTAGATGGTATTAAGGAATTCTTTTAGGGACACTCATGAAAAAAACACTTATCGCATCGGCTTTATTACTAGCAGCACCAAGCTTTGCAGCCGATTGGCAAACTATTCATACCGAACATTTTAATATTCACTACAGTGTTGAGCATGCTGATTTTGCTAAATCAACTGCAACAGAGCTTGAAATAGTACGCACCAAAGTGCTTGAGCAGCAAAACCGAGCACTTGATAAAACAGTTGATGTAGTGGTGTTTGATCCCCTAAATGCAGCAAACGGCTTTGCGCTACCTACCTCAAGTAACCCTGTAATGGCACTTTTTACAACCCCACCACAATCCGACACAGTTATATCAAACAGCGCTGGCTGGCAGCAGTTGCTTGTGTTGCATGAATATATTCACTTAGTGCACTTAGCACAGCCTACACGCAATCACTGGCAGCAGAAAGTACGTGGTATATGGGATTTATACGACTTAACCTACAGTGATACGCCGCGCTGGGTAGCCGAAGGTTATGCCACATTGATTGAGTCTAAAATGACGGGTCGTGGACGTTTGTTTGATAACTACTCAGAGTCAATACTGCGAGAATTTGCTCAACAGGGCGCACTGCCAACCTATGGGCAGTTAAATGGCGAGCAGGGCTTTATGGGCGGCTCAATGGCGTATTTAATGGGTAGTCGCTTTTTAAATTGGTTAGAGAAAAACTATTCAGAGCAAACACTCGATAGTGTTTGGACGCGAATGCAAGGCGTAAAAACGCGTGATTTTGATGAGGCATTTAGCGGTGTGTTTGGGCAAAGTGCAGCCAAGCTATATCGCCGATTTATAGCTGAATATACCTATAAAGCAATGCAAATAGAGCAAGGGGAGCCGTTACTTAATAGTGAACTTTGGCTTGAGCTTAACTTATATGCAAGTAACCCAGTACTTTCAAAAGATGGTAGTAAAATTGCGATTGTTGAGCGAGATAAAGAGAGTAATACCAAGCTTATAATTTATAGCACTGATGACAACATTAAAGCGCAAGAAGAGTTTACTAAAGCGCAAAAAGAGCTACTCGAAAACGATGCACAAGATATTCCCGATACAGCGCCCAGTGTGTTTAAGCGCGAACAAAAACAAGTGCTTAATCAAATTAACCGAGCCGGTATTGCAAACCCTCAATGGGTAAATAGCACAACGTTATATTTTAATGCGTACAGCAATGAAGAGTCGGGTATTTATAACAAAGTGTCTGACATATTTAGCTATAACACTGACACTGGAAATATTACACAACTTACTGAACTTGCTGGTATACGACGATTTAGCGTAACCAGTAACGGCGAAACCTTGTATGGCGAGCAAATAAGAGATGGCTACTCTGAATTAGTAAAGGTTGATCTCAATACGCAAACCATCACACCATTATTTACAAAAAGCCTTGAGACAACTTACGATTACCCAATTCTCAGTCCTGACGAAACTAAATTAGCTTATTTATCAACGTCATTAAATGAAAATTGGCAATTGTATATACAAGGTATAAGCGGCGAACAACAGCTATCAGTACCTATGCCAAACGGGTATCAATATTTAAGTCAGCCAAGCTTTAGCCATAATGGCGAGTCACTTTACTTTGTTGCAGGTTTAAATAGCGCCACCGATATTTATAACTACAACATAGAGAGTAAAACACTCACCAAGTTAACCCAAGGGCAAGATGCCGTTGCCCACCCAATTGAAATGGCTGATGGCTCGTTACTCTATTTTTCGATAACCGCAGATGGGCCAAATGTAAAAACACTGCCAAAAGCTATAAAAAGCACTGTAGTTACTGAGTTTGCAGCTAACAAAAAAGCACCGCTGCTAATAGTAAACGAACATACACTTCCAAAAGCTAAAATATATACGCACCAAACAACGCAGCAAACAAATTACAACGTGCTCGACCAGCACGTTACTTTTGCACTAGGAACGCAGTATTATTCGGCTTCTACCAGTTTGTTAGATTTAAGCATTAAAAGTAGCGACTTATTAAAGCAACTCGACTTACAAGCGGGATATAGCACTGATTTACACGATGGGGCATTGCACGGTGGTTATGTGCAGGCAAAATATAATGCGCTTGATGTAAAACTGAAACTTGCACTGTTTGACTACAATTTAGATACATCGCGCCAGTATCAGCAAAGTCTAAGTGCAGACATGGATGCCCGTGGTGGTTTTGCCGCAATAAGTTACCCCGTTAAATTTGGACAGTTAAGTTTAACGCCAGAGCTTGCCTACAATTACACTGATTATAAGCAAAGCCATAAAAATTGGACGCGTTTAGGCGTTGCTCAAAATTGGCAATATGATCGTCAAGACTTTGCTATAGGCCAAAGTATTTATGCGAGTTGGTACGATGGCAGTAGTAAGAGCAATAGTTGGCAAGGTTACGATTTAGCCGCCAAAATTTTTGGTAAAGCGTTTGGTATTCCTCTTTATGCAAACTTTGATCAAAAGCAACGTGACGACAGCAGCCTTGCATTAGGTGGCTTTAGCTCAAATCTTATTAATCAGCAGCAAAATAGTGAATATGTACTTTCATCTGAGCTGCCTTTTTACAGCGCAACTGCAAAGCGCTATCAAGGCTACGGTGGCGGCTTTAGCTTTGAAGAAGGCATGCCGTGGCTTTATTATAAGCAACATCAACTCGACGACACCGTATATGCACAAAGTTACGGCTTAAAGTACCAAGGTGATTTTAGTTTTGGAATGGGGCCTGCAGGCGTAAATGATTTAACATTTAATATGGGACTGTCGCGAGTAGAAGGCGACAGTTTTGAAGATGAAATGCGTGCTTGGCTGAGCTTTTATTATTCGTTATAAATATTAACTGGCTAAGTTACTTATCCATCTGCAAGGATAGTAACTTAGCTTGATATACATCGAGTTTTTGATTATCACGTTCTAGTTCAATTGCTTTCTCAAGTAAGGTTTGTGTTTGTTTAATATTACCTTGTTGATAGCGAACTTTTGCGAGTTCCAAGTATAACTCAGCAATGTAAGGCGCTTTAGTAATAGCTTGCTCAAGGTGTGCTTTAGCCTGATGAGCGTGGCCAGCTTGTAAGTCGTTTTTAGCGATTACTAGTAATTCATATGGGTCTTTTTCTTTATTAACTAATTGTGAGGTGAGCTCCTTAACAAGCTCTTTGTCGCCTAATTTTTTAGCTAAAAGCTGATAGTTGCTGATTAAATTAATGCTTATTTCATTATTACTAAGTGCTGTTTGATAGATGTTTTTAGCGCTTTGTAAATCACCAGCCCGACGATGCAAAATGCCCGCTATATTAAATAATTCAGGATCATTGGGAGTGTATTTGTTTGCTTGTAGAATAAGTGAGTAAGCAATATCCAGCTGTTTGTCTGCTAGCGCTGTTGCAGCTAAGTTACTGTAAAACTTAGAAACTAAATCGTTATAGTCTGCGCTGCTTGAATAAAAACTGCGACGAGTAGGGAAGTAATCAATTAAGGTGCCCGCTCTGAAAAACTCAATTATATTATCATCTTTTTTCTCTACTTTTGGAGCATATACTTTTGTTCTAAAGTGATTAGCGACATAAACAACATTATTTTCTTTTGCGTATATGGGCTTACTTGTAACTTCTTGAAAGCTTGTTTCTAACCCAAGAGCTTGTGCGTAGCTTTGCGTTAAAATGGCTAAACTAATGCAATTACCTTGCGAACGCTTTAGGGTTTGAGCTGAAGTAAGTGTATCGCCATGGTATTTAAAGTTAGCTATCTGGCTTTCGAGGTAGTTGTAAATTATGCGGTCATCACGGATTTGGGATAGCTTTTGGTTTTCGGCGTAAGCTAAAAACATTTCTTTTTCAGCATCCGGTAACTCAAAAATACTGTGCTCGGAAGGTGTGTCTAGTTTATTAAACAAAGAATGGTTTAATAGTTGTTCAAGCCCTACTTGTTGTTCTACTTGCTGAACCTTGGTTGTGTTACATCCAACTAAAAATAAAAAGGTAATACTAATAACTATTTTGATAAATATCATAACCCACTCCTTTGTTAATTTTTACATTACAATGTGGTGGGTTTTTAATCAATGTTATAGATGTTTTTTCTAAAAATTTTATAAATGGACTAATGCTAAATTTACGATGTATAAAATTTTGGCTTAAATACTAATGTGACCATAGTTTTATAATGAAACACTAATAAACTATGCCCTCAGCCCTAATACAGAGCTGTAGGCAAAATAACGGTAGTAGCTTTGGGTATGCGCTAAGTAGAGTTTTATTATTCACTTTAAATGACTGTTAAGTAAATGTTATATTCTGAGCTGTTTTAATAAAATAAGTATTTTGACAATGTCATTTAAGCATCAGAAAGTTCCCAAGAGCGTTGTACTTCCAAGCGTCCCCTCCAACGCACCTGGTTTAAGGTATGAAAAGCCAGAACTAGGTAGTAACTATTGGGTTGTTGATGAGTTTTTTAAACATGAAGAAGCAATGGCTATTCGTTCTTCATGTTTAAAAAAAGAGGTTTGGAAGTACGGTAAGCCGTATACCAAAGAACTTTGGCCTGGAATGCGCACTCCTAATGCTCTAAATAGTAAACAGCTTAAAAAAATAGAAAAATATGTTAAGTCAGTTATCAAAAAAAATAAATTATGGGTTGCTGATTCCAATAAGGTTGTAGTTGATACCAATACTGCAATTTTAGTGGGGGCTGAAGAAGGGGCTTCTAGGCCTCATGTAGATAATCGTTATTTATGTAGATACGCTGCTGTTTTGTATTTAAATCCTGATCCAATTACCTCTGCCGGTACCTCTTTTTATCGTTTAAAGTATGCAAATGAAGCGGCAGGAGGAAATATTGTCGATCCTCCTTATGCTAACCTTGTTGATGCACTTAATGTAAGTAGCCTTCCATATAGCGCATGGTATAAAGACATAGATATTGAGAATCGCTTTAATCGTTTAATTATATTTAAAGGTAGTATTGTTCACAGTGCATCTGAGTATTTTGGAGATGATTTAAATACTAAAAGGCTGGCGATAACATTTTTTTGGATGTGCGAAGATTAATTAATAATTCTTTTTAGGCAGAAAAATCTTGTCGATAGTAAGGCAAAAATTTCGTTACTTAGTTGTTCTAAATGAGACGTTTTTAATGCAACTAGCGTTAGGTTTACTCCCTCAAAATGACTAAGTATTATTGCGCACTCTCTTCTATAAATAATATGTAGAGTGCTGTTTTTATAATTTATAAATAGCTTATTATTAAATGAATCATAAGCTATTATTTTTAAACGCTAGGGCATGTTGAACTTTGTGGATTGAAATTTGTTCAATCTAGGGGCGATTAAATCGCGGCGCGAGGTTTGTAACCTAGTGGGCTAAGTAAAAACCGAGCAACAAAGAGTCAATCGTCCCTAGAAAGAACCCAAAGGGCAGCGCATGTTTGGTATTTATGCTGCGTTATCGCCTATTCATGGGGAATAACCACACTACATAGGCTCCGCCTTGCCTAAAAACCAAACATACTGCTGCAAATTCACCCACCAAAGATCAACACGCCCTAGTGACTTGGCGTTTATTTAAACGGTTTTTTTGTGATTGTTTTTTACGTTTTCGGCGAGTAAACCATAAATAAAAACCAGTACCTGCTAGCCACACTGGGCTTAAACCAATTACGCACCACAGTATTTTACTTATTAGCCCTGCAAAGTAGCCAAAATGAAGCTTTCTAAAGCTATCAATTACCTGCCAGCCAACGCCTACTTCGCGAATATCCCAGTTAGCTATGTGCTCGCCTGTTAGCTTGTTATAGCTAACCGTATTGGCATACTCACTAGCAAGTGGGTTGGCGGTATCGACTTCGCCGAATAAAGTAATATTTTCGTCAGGTTCGAGTGGCATAACTAAAAACGTGCCGTTAAAAGTGGGTATTTGCTTTTTACTGTCATCAAGTATGCGTTGAAACGAAATATCGCTACTGTGTAGGTTTTTGGTTAGTACAAAGTGCTCTTCCTCTGCGTGTTCAATAACTTCGTGATACCACACCGCCCAGTTAAAGTAGCCACCTGTGATAGCTAAAATAATAATGATGGGAGATCCTATAACCCCCGTCATTTTATGAATGTCGCTAAGTACAATTTGCAGTGTTGCACGCCAGCGCACACTAAATAGACGCTGCCAAAATTTACGATAAATAATAAGCCCAGTAATACCTAATACCAATAAAAACAGAGCAAAAAAGAAGCCTAGTACAGTGCCTGTTTGCCCTGGCAGGTTTTTAAAGTCGTTCAGTAAAAAAGTGTAATGTAGTTCTAAAAACCAATCGGTAAAATAATGGCTGGTACCAACAGGTTCAGACAAAATGTCACCCGTATACTGGTTTAAATGAAACTTATACCATTGCTCTGTGCCGCGTTTGACTAAGTAAACCCGATCAGCTGTATCATTGTTAAATATTTCCCAACTACCTACTACATATTCAGGGTAAGCATGCTCTGTTTTTGCAATTAACGTGTCGATTGGCATGCGCTCTGGCAGTGCATTTACAACAAAGTGGCTGCTTGGCATAAGTAAGCCATCTATTTCACTTTTAAAAACTAATACGCTCCCTGTAATACTAATAACAATCAATGGAATGATAGCTATTAGAGCGATCCAACTGTGAATTTTAAAAAGAGTTTTTCTCATAGGTAGTTTTATATACAGCAGTTAATGACTTGCGCATGATAACAACTATCATTTTTATTTAACAGTTTGACGGTGAGGCTTTCTATTAAACCGGTAAACCGTGAACTTAATTCTACGGTTTTTGTATACCTAGCTTGCCAGTACCTAAAACAAGAATTTCTTATTTAGTTGAGTTAAATTTACGCGGCTCTACAATGCCGCGCTCATAGTAAAAGCCTTTTAAAACAAATGTTTATTAAATGTTTTTATTTCTGCTTTTAATTAACATTTATGTAACGAGCGAGGTTGCTTTGGCGCATTATTTGCCTATATTGTCTTCATTTATTTTGGTTTTTAGTTTTTTACCATTACTAAACAAAATTCGAAAAAATCGTAGTGTCTCAGGTTTATCACTATTGATGATGACGTTTGGGTTAGCACAAAGCCTTTATTTTATAACCTACAATATTTATTTTGAGCGTTTTTATATTGCGTTACCATTTATTGTAACCGGTGCGTTAAGCGGACTTATTTTGTATTTTTTTGCACGTTATAACGCAGCTAAACGAGAACGGGTACAGTTGTTTACTATGCTAGGTTTTTCGTTACTGCCTTTTTCACTACTTTTGAATTCAAGCCTCGATACTGCAACGGTATTAAGCGCTTTAACGTATGTTGGCCTTGTGATGAGTTCGGTACGTGTTATGCCGCAAACTTATAAAACATTGCGTACGGGTAATGTAAGTAATTTAAGCGCGCGCTACTTTAGCTTGCAGTTTATTGCTGGTATTTGCGGCTTAGTTGTTGAGCTTACAACAGCGGCTCCAAGCACAGCGCACTTACTTATGTTTATTATGCTGTTGCTTACCAATGCTGTGCAATTTGGTTGTATGCAATATTATAGAATGCGGCCTGTAATGGCTTAAAAACAAGCTACTTAAGTTCCTATTTAGCCTAATTTATGGCAAATTACTTTATCTAATAAAAGGATAAAGTATGAATTGGAATCAGTTTGGCTATATTTGCCGTGTTAATAGCTCTAAAACACTAAGTACAGAGCAAAAAGATGAGCTGAGTACACAGCCCCATTTAAATATGTATGCCAATAGCGGGTCGCATAGTAAATTAGCGCATAATCTGGTGACGCAAATTGCATCTCAAGATGAGGCAACATCGCAAAAGCAAGCTACGTATTATCAATGTTTACCGGAATTAGTTAACGAATTTAAGTTTGAGCACAAGGGCTGGCTTAGTTACTTAACCATTGTATTTGTTATTTATGTTTTATCCTCTTTGTTGTATCAGTCTTTTGTTGTGCCTACTTTTGTTGAGATATATAGCAAGCATACTGTTTCTTTAAATCATGTATTTGATGATTATTTTACGTACTGGTATGTGCCAATTATTTTACTCGTTTTATTGCTGAGTGTTATTTTTACCGTTATTTTAAAGCTAAAAAATGTAAGTGCTCTCACAGAGCTAAAGCCTTTTTCGGGTTTATTTAAATTTCTTATTCCTCGTCAATTAATTAATGAGCATAACTCTTTAATTACCACGCTATTATTTCCAAGTAATCATAAAAAGGGTGTTAAAGCCTCTACACCTCAAACCCAGCACTTAGCTCAATGCGAGCTGCTAGGTTTAGAAACCCAAGAAGAATTTAAAGCGTTATTAAAGCAGCAGCTAAAGTTACTTAATACACATATTAAAAGCTTTATAAATAAGCTCGTTATTGTTTATGGTTTGGTCATTGTTGTGTCTATTTGCTTATTTGTGAAAGCGGCTTATCAACCACTATTTATGCTAGGAGAAGTGCTATGAGAACAAAAGGATTTACGTTAATAGAGTTGATGGTGGTGGTGTCCATTATTGGTATTTTAGCTGCGGTTGCGCTACCTCAATACAGTAAGTATATACAACGAGCAGAACTTGTTGACCCACTTGCAATGGCAGCTGCCATTAGAGAAGACGTTACGGTTTATTATCTTGAAAACAGGCGTTTTCCAGCAAGTAATGAACAAGCAGGTGTGCCTGCAAGTAAATTTTTGATTGGCAATCGAGTAACAGGTATTACAGTTGATAATGGTGCTATTCATATTAGCTTGGGTAATAAAGCTTCACAGCTTTTGCAAAATACAGTTTTAACATTCAGACCCGCAGTTGTAACGGGAAGCCCTACAAGCCCGATTGCGTGGTTATGTGGGTTTGACGAACCGGTAACTGGCATGCAAGCGGTTGGCGAAAATAAAACAACAGTACCAAAAGAAATTTTACCTTCAGCGTGTATATAAAATAGTTTAGGGGATTAAAGTGCAATTAGCTATTCATCAAATTGATGCGTTTACGAATGAGTTATTTAAAGGTAATTATGCGGCAGTGATCCCACTAGAATCGTGGTTAAGTGACGATTTAATGCTAAAGATTGGCGCTGAGAATAACGTATCTGAAACTGCTTTTACCTGCCTGCAAGACGATGGAAGTTTTGTTATTCGTTGGTTTTCGCCGTTAATGGAAATCGATTTTTGTGGTCACGCCACACTTGCGGCTGCCTATGTTTTATGTGAAGAGCATAACATATCGCAAATTCGCTTTATTGCTGATGCGGTGGGCGAGCTAATCGTTAATAAAAACGCTGATGGTAGCTTTGCAATGACCTTTCCAAAACAAGCACCGGTTGAAGTGCAAAATGTGCCTCAGCAACTGCTTGACGGCCTGTCTATACAACCGAGTAAAGTGCTTAAAAATGGCCAAGCCTACTTTGTTATTTATGAAAACGCCGATCAAATACTTGAATTAAAAACTAGCTCAGAGCTTTTAAAAACGCTTTATCCACTTGATGTAGTGGCCACTGCTGCAAGTGCTGAATATGATTTTATATCTCGTTATTTTTGGCCTGCAAGCGGTGGCGACGAAGATTATGTAACAGGCTCTATTCATACTGGTTTGGCACCTTACTGGGCGCAGCAATTGGGTAAAACTACGTTAAGCGCTTATCAGGCTTCAAGCAGAGGCGGATATTTACTATGTGAAGTGGGTGATACAACCGTCACCTTAACGGGGCATGCTGTAAGGTATTTAAAAGGCACTATTTATATTTGATCTGTGAATTAAGTTATAAAAAAGGCCACGTTAAACGTGGCCTTGGTTTACTCAATTTTTAGAGATATTTTACGCTTCTAGTGCTTTTGCAATTAAGCGATCAATATATTTTTTATGCGCTTTAGTTGCTGTATCTGCACCCCAAGCAGTGCTGGTATCGGCTATTTGAGTTAGCTGATATAACGCAGCTGTTTTAGCTAAGTTATCGTACTTACTTGCTTTGCCAAGACCTGCAATTGCGATTAGCTGATTAACATACTCAATTTGTAAGTTGTGACTAATAGAATTTGCGTCTTTGCTTTTCACAAAAATATTAGCGGTTAAATCTTGCATAAACTGAGTTAGGCTATATTCATTGCCGTACAAAGCAGTATCAGAAATACGCAGTAATACGGCTGGGTGTAATAGCTGCGCAAGTACAGATTTTTGCATACCTAAAATCATTTTGTGTGCTTTAGGGTCTTCATTTTTACCAAAGTGATTAAAGCCACGACGTTGCAGTTGCAAGTAGCTATATAGAGGTTGCATGTTTTGTAGTACGTCTGGTGCAAATACAAACTTGGCTAATATATCCATCGCTTGTGTTTGACGTTCAAGAGATACCGGTGTAAATGGTTTATCTGCGTTTGCATCACCCACTACAGCACGCTCAACGTACACACCACCAATTTGGCGAGAAACAACACCTGCTTGAGCTCGGTATTGACCAAATAAGCTATTAGCAGAGGTAACAAGCTGTTGGTAAGACTCACCTTTAACCGTTGCTTTATCTTTTAGCTCAGTAAATAATTTATTAATTAACGCCATACGATCTGCGCCATAGGCCGCAGGATTTGACGACAAATCACCAATCATGACACGTGGATCGATATGGCGACCTGGTGCGCGCATATCGTCTGCATCGTTACCAAAGGCAAGGGCATGTTCACTTGAACGAGCAAGTATTTTTTCAAGTCTAGCTTGCTCAGCAGCTTCATCTGCAAGTGCTACGCTGTAGCCATAGTTAATAGCCCAATCATCATAAGGGCCTGGTTTTGTTTGAAAAATATCACCTTGCTGCATACCAATTGGGGCAATGTTAGCTGGTGCATAATCCATAACAGAACCGGTTACTATGCCTTGGGTTTTATTTTTATCGTGTACTTCTTTTTCATCCCACAAAATAGATGATTTCATATTGTGGTTAAGGCCTAAAGTATGGCCAACTTCGTGAAGTACTAATTGGGTTAAACCTTGGCGAAGCATTTCTTTATCTTCAATTTTGTCGCCGCTAGCAAGACCTTTGGCAAGCATTAGGTTTTGTTGAATTTCATGCCCTAATGAGCAATTTAACTCGCCGGTATTTGTTGTTTCACCGTGGCTCATTGTTCCTTGCGTGAAAAGTGTGTCGTAAATCCAGCGGTTTTTCATAAATACAAACTCAAGCATAATGTCTGAGCCCAGTATTTCGCCTGTTAATGGGTTAGCAAGTGCTGGTCCGTATCCGCCAAATGGAGGCTTAGGTGACGAAGTCCAACGCAGTACGTTGTAATTAATATCGCCCGCATCCCAGTCTGCATCATCTGGTTGTACTTTTACCTCTAAGGCATTTTTAAAACCGGCTTTTTCAAAAGAAGTATTCCACGTTAAAACAGCGTCACGAATAGTGTCGCGCCATTGGATAGGTGTGGTGTTTTCTATCCACCAAGTAATTGGTTTTACTGGCTCTGAAAGTGCTGCACTAGGGTCTTTCTTTTGTAGATCCCAACGTTTTATAACATCTTCATAAGGTGCCCAATCGGCAGATGTCATTTGATCAAATTGATTTGTAAAATAACCAATGCGCGCATCATCCATACGAGGTGCATAGTTGTTGCTAGGTAGAGCAACAAACGAGTGTTGTACTTTTACCGATATACTACGCGGGTCGCTTACTGCATTTGAGCCGCGTACCGTTGGGCTTGGGTTAGTAAATACGTAATCAACAACCACGTCTAAGTTATTAGGGTATGGACGCTGTTTAATAATGCGTGATTTTTTATCGTCTAATTTGCCTACTTTAAAGCGCTTTTTAGCGTTTTTATCAGCTGGATTTGGCGTAGGTGATACTTTATGAAGTGATTCGCTTAAAAATAACTTATTTACGTTGAATGCTATTTTACCGTTTTCTTCTTTTTCTATTTTAATGCTCGCAAGTACCGCTTCACTAATATTGGCATCACTCGCTTTTGAAATTGCACTGTTTTCGTCAAATTTGTAGCGAGGTGTTTTGCTAATGATATCGATACGATCAAAGTATTTTCTAAATTCAATTAACTTAGTTTCACGGTACGAACCACGATAATGGCCTGCATCTGTAACGCCATCGACAGTGTGCGCAAAATATACAAACGGCGTATTAAGTTGGGACTCGTTAATCACCATAAGGTGCTTACCGGTTTTTTCGTCTTGATAAAGGCTAAATATACCGGCAAATTCGGTTTGTCCTTTGATCATTTCGCTAAGTGTTTTTGGCTCTTTTTCGTCTTTTTTATCGGCTGCAAATGCATGGCTGCCAAACGCTAAGCTAAGCGCAAGGGTGATGGTCGTTAATTTCATTTTGAGACTTTTAATATTTGTTAATTTAATTGGACTGTACGTAAATTAATTTAATTTCGCACATCTTCGCGACGAAATTTAAGTGTACAACGCTAATCAACTGATATTAATAAACAAAAGTTTGTAACAAAATATAACGAATGAGGTGAGCTGCATGCAAAGTTATTTTTATAGCCCTAAATAGCAGTGGTTTATATGTATTTGCAACAGTTGCTTACAAATGTCACCTTAATGTTTCATGTGGCTCTGGTATTATGACGTTAATAGAATTTTGGGGATAATAGGATATGCAAACAAATTCACTTAGATGGGTTTTTCCATTTGTAGCGCTAATTGTTGGTGTTGTTGGCTTTATGGGAATAAATGCCATTGCACAAGAGCCAGAAAAAAAAGAAGTAATTGATACTCGTCCAACAGTGCAAGTTGAGCCAGTGGCTGCAAACGATCATCAAGTTATTATTAATAGCTACGGTGAAGTAAAGCCTCTTGAAAGTACACAGCTTTCGGCGCAGGTGTCGGGTGAAGTGTTAAGTTGGCATCCTAATTTTGTAGCCGGCGGCATCGTTGCTCGCGGTGAAACGTTATTTACTATCGAAAAAGACAACTACGAAGCAGCAGTACTTGTTGCAGAGGCAGAAATTGCTCGTGCACAAGCAGGCTTAATTGAAGAGCAGGCCCAAGCTCAAGTAGCCGCAGATGAAGCAAAGCGTTTTCCAAGTAAAGCGCGTACCGACTTATTTTTACGTAAGCCTCAAGTGTTAAGTGCGCAGGCATCTGTAAAGTCGGCGCAAGCTGCATTAAAACGTGCACAACGTGACTTAGATAATTGTGAAGTTACAGCCCCTTACGATGCATTGGTTATTAGCCGAAATGTAGGTGTTGGTCAATTTGTCACTATGGGTTCGCAAGTTGCTGAGCTCAATAATATTGAAACTGCTGAAGTGATTATTCCTATCGCAGGGTTCGATAGCGTTTTTTTGCCAGAGCGTATTAAAGGCATTACCGCGACGATTATTCAAAAGGGCCTAAACAGCTTCACCCGTGAAGGTGTAATTGACCGCGACCTAGGGATTGTTGATAACGCTACGCGTATGAGTAGTCTAGTAGTGCGTATAGAAGACCCATACGGTCTTAAAAACATACAACCAGCCATTAAGTTTGGCAGCTACGTACAGGTGAATTTTGCAGGTGCAATGCTTAATAATATTTACCGTTTACCGCAAGCTTTAGTTAACAATCAAACTGTGTGGGTAGTAAACGAAAATCAAGAACTAGAGCCTCGCAAAGTAACGGTTATTCGTGAAGAGGGTGAGTATTTTTATATTAGCAGTGGTTTAAATGCCGATGACAAACTCGTTATTACTTTACCTGAATACCCGCAAAAAGGAATGCAGGTTAAAATTGCAGGTGTCGCTGCAAAACCTGAAAGCTCAGAAACGAGCACTTCAAACACGCAACAGCTGTAGGGTGTAATAGTTATGAGCGAGTCAATACAACAAAAACAAACAGGGCTAATTGCCTACTTTGCTAATAATTCAGTAGCCGCTAATTTAATGATGTTTTTTATCATTATTATGGGGGCTATAAGTTACTTTACGATTCAGCGTCAAATGTTTCCTAATGTAGAGATTAACTACATTAATATTGAGGCTAATTACCCAGGTGCCTCTCCTCAGGAAATAGAAGAAAGTATTCTTATAAAAGTTGAAGAGTCACTTAAAGATATAACCGAAATTAAAAAAGGCGTGTATCGCGCATTTAGAAATGGCGGTACAGCCAGCCTGGAAATAAACACCGATGCAAAACTTACCGATGTGCTTGATAAAGTAAAGTTGCGTGTTGATGGTATTGCGACTTTTCCGGCGGGTATGGAACCGGTCACCATAAGTCAGGTTGAGTTTAGGCAAGACGTAATAGGTATGACGCTCGTTGCTGACTTACCACTTACAGAGCTTAAGCCTATAGCAAACCAAATAGAGGATGAGTTACTACAGTTATCTAACGTGTCGTTAGTGGTAAACGATGTTCCTCTTGATGAAATAGCAATTGAAATAGAGCCCGATACGCTGCGCCAATATAATCTAACCCTTAGTGATGTGATGAATGCGGTACGCCGTTACTCAGCTAACTTTTCGGCGGGGCAGCTAAAAACAGACGCAGGTGTTATTTCTGTTCGCGTCGAGAATCAGTTTTACTCGGGTGAAGAGTTTAGGCAAATTCCGGTAAAAATTGGCGAGTATGGCGCTAAAGTTTTACTGCAAGATATTGCAGTTATTAAAGATCAATTTACCGAAGGTGAGCGCTACTTTAAGTTTAATGGCGAAAACGCGGTGTATTTATCGGTAAAAGCAACGCAAGAGCAAAACATGATTCCCGTTGCGGATTCGGTTAAAGCGTTTATTGATCAAAAAAATAAGCAGCTACCGCCAGGTATTCGATTAGAGCCATTAATGGATATGACCTACTACCTAAATGCTCGCCTTGATATGATGAAAGCTAACCTGTTTCAAGGTGCCATTTTGGTGGCAATTATGTTGTCGTTATTCTTGCGTTTTAAACTAGCGCTTTGGGTAATGATTGGCTTACCTGTTTGCTTTTTAGGGGCCATGATGATGATGCCACTATTTGGCATTAGCATTAATATTATTTCGTTATTCGCTTTTATAATGGTGCTCGGCATAGTGGTGGATGATGCCATAGTGATAGGGGAAGCTGCCTACACCGAAGTTGAAAAAAGCGGCGGTGGTGTAGAAAATGTTGTGCGTGGCGCTAACCGAGTCGCGACCCCAGCAACCTTTGGTGTGTTAACAACGATTGCTGTATTTGCACCATTCACAATGTCGAGCGGGCCAGAAAGTGCCTTCTTTTATGGTATAGCCGTTGTAGTAATGCTGTGTTTAGCATTTAGTTTGATTGAATCAAAGCTGATACTGCCAGCTCACATTGCTCATACGCACTTTTCGCCGATTAAAAAAGGTGGTTGGCGCGATCGCTTCAATACACGCTTTTTTGGTTTCGTAAATGGCCCATATAAACGTTTTATTGCTAAGTGTGTTGATTGGCGCTGGACTGTTTTGTTTGCTTTTATTGCAATGTTTATAATTAGTATTGCACTTATTACGTCTAATAAAGTACGTACAGTTCCAACTCCTAAAGTGCCGCACGACTTTCCACAAATTCAAGTAGAAATGAACGACAACGTTTCTGACTTACAAACCATTGCTGCTATTCGTGAAATAGAAGCTATGGTACTTAGAGTCGATGAAGAGACTGAACGTGAATTTGGTCAAAAAATTATTCGTGATGTATTGGTATTTAATCAAGGCAGAACCGAGTCGCAGTTACTAGCTCCATTAGTTGACGAAGATTCACGTCCATACAATGCATTTGAGCTTTCTCGCCGGTGGCGTGAGGCTATGCCGACTATTGCTGGTATTAAGTCGTTAACTATTCAAGACGATGTTGGTGGCGGTGGTAATGGCGGCGGCGAGTTTGGCTATTTACTGTATGGCTCAGACATAGATACTTTAAATCAAGCGGGTCGTCGTTTTATTCAATTACTTCAACAGCAAAAAGGGTTGTTTGATATTAGCTCAACCATAGATCCTGCGAGCAAAGAAGTGCAAATGAGCCTTAAACCCGTTGCTTACGATTTAGGCTTAGATTTAGCCGGCATTGCAAATCAAGTGGGTGCTAGTTTTTATGGTGGCGAAGCACAGCGTGTAATCCGAAACGGCGAAGAAGTACGCGTAATGGTACGTTACCCTAAGCTGACTCGTGAGGCATTTTCATCGCTTAAACACACCGTTGTTACTACCCCACAAGGGCGAGAAGTACTTCTTGGTGATGTAGTAGAGCTAACAGAAACGCCAGGTATTAGCTATATACGCCGCGAAGGTGGTTACCGTACCGTGTATGTTTATGGCAATATTGATGAAGAGCAAATTGAGCCAGGCGAAGTGGTTAAGCAAGTGAAAGAAAATCTACTGCCACAGCTAATAGAAGAATTCCCAAGTGTTAAATCAGAGCTTGGTGGCGCAATAGAAGAGCAGCAAGCTCAAGCTAATGAGCAAATAATGTTTTTTATTGGCGGAATGATTTTAGTATACATACTGCTAGCTGTGCCGCTTAAAAGCTATTCACAACCGCTTATTGTAATGTCGGTTATTCCGTTTAGTTTAACCGGGGCTATTTGGGGTCATTACTGGTTTGATTTAGATATGAGCTTAATGTCGGGATTTGGCTTAATTGCCGCAGCAGGTGTTGTTATAAATGATTCACTTGTAATGACCGATTACGTTAACCAAGTTCGCCGCGAAGGTGTTAGCGTTAAAAATGCAGTAATAGAAGCCGGTTGTGCCCGCTTTAGAGCAATACTATTAACGTCTATAACAACCTTTGCTGGTGTATTACCTATTATGTTTGAAACAAGCCTGCAGGCTAAGTTTGTAATACCTATGGCAGTAGCACTTGGCTTTGCTGTTATGTTTGCAACGTTAATAACGCTTATATTAGTGCCGTGTTTATATATTATTCTAGGTGATATTGGTGCGTTATTTAAGCGCCCTTTTAAAAGCCGAGCTGCTAAAGTCTCGTAAATATAAAGCATCAAAAAAGCACTGACCGTTATTAACGCTCAGTGCTTTTTATTATCTATTTATTGTTGTTAAACTGGCTACAACAATAATTAATCTTTAAATTGCTTATGGCAATCTTTACAGCCTTTAGCCCATGCGCCAAAAGCTTTACCAATTACGGCTTTATCGCCCGATTGAGCAGCTAACGCTAGCTTATCTGCATTTGCTGCAAAAGCATTCGCTTTTTCAACAAAGGTTGCATTTTCGGCCCAAACAGCAGCAAGTGCAGCTGTGTCGCCTTTATCTGTCCCTTCGTAAAACGCTTCCCATGGCATTTTTGAAAGTGTAGCAGCGTTGTTAGCACGCATTTTAAATTGCTCTGCGTCAAAAGGTACTTTACCTTTTAGCATTGCGCCCATGTCACCAATTTGTACTGAGATCATTGAAAACGCTGCTTGGCGGTATTCAATCGCGTCACTTGGTTCTTTAAATGCAGAATTTGCCGATACGCTAAGTGCACATGTAGCTAATGCTATACCTGCTAATACTTTTTTCAATTTCATGTTTGCCCCTTTTAAAGTAATTGTTAATCCTGTTCTATATTAGCTTCTTTGAATGTTCAAGTTAATATATGTGCTTAATCATTGTTTCTTTAACTAAGCATACAACGATTACCCTATCGTTACATCTATTGTCTTTATTGTTAATGACTGTAAACACCTCGTTGTTATTTTGATTCCTGTTGTGTAACTTCCCCCCCCATCATAAAAATAACTAACAAAGAGAGTTTATGAAAAATAATATTTTTAAAATGTCAGCATTGTCTGCTGCAATAGTGGTTTCACTTTCTGGTTGTGGAAGTAGTGATGACGATAATAAAAGCAGCGTACCATTAGTTACTGACGTAGCGCCTAAAGCGAGTGATGTTGTTGTTGCAGATTTAAAACAATGGATCCCTGTTACTGCAGAATTTAAAGCCAGCGATAACGATGGTGATGCACTTACATTTAGCTTCACTGAAAATGGTGAAGCAGTGGTTGCAGAAGATGGCGTATTCACATTTAGTCACGGCACTCTAACTGTAGAGGGAACATCATTTACTTATGTTCCAATGTCGGATGATGATGCAGTTATTGATTACACTGTAAACGCAAATGGTAAAGCGGCTTCTGCGCAAATAAACATTTCAGGAGTTGTTGGTGACCCATTAGCAAATCAACAATGGCACCTAAATAATACAGGCCAAAAAGCATACTCATTAAGTGATGAAATGAAGCAGGGCTTAGTTAATTTATACGTAAGCCTATTCGGTGATACCGAAGAGGAAGCGCAAGCAAGTGTTGATGCTAGTTTTGCTAATGCAGAAGCTACAGGGTTGGTTGCTGGTGAAGATATGAATGTAACAGCCGCTTATGCTCAAGGCGTTACAGGAGCTGGTGTAACTGCTGTTGTTGTTGACTCGGGTATGGAAATTCGCCACGAAGATTTAGTAGATAACGTATTACCAAATCGTTCTTTAAACCTTAACGCTGAAGCGCTAGATCGTACAGACCCTACAAGTACATCAAACAGTGGTGACCACGGAACAAGTGTTGCCGGCTTAATTGCAGCAAAAGGTTGGAATGGCAAAGGCGGCCGTGGTGTTGCACCTGATGCTGGCTTAATCGGTATGAACTACCTTGGTGGAGATAAAGTAGCACAAACTGATTTACTTGCTCATGGCTTCCCTGGTAGTGGTATTAGTACGTCTGAAAATATTTCAGCCTTTAACCGTAGTTACGGTATTACGTTCCCTGCATTCTTTGGCTATTCAGAACTAGATGAAGCAATTGAATCCTACCCTAACCTTAACCTTCGTGATGGTAAAGGTGCGCTAAACATGAAATCTAGTGGTAACTCATTCATTGATGGCGACAGAGAAGGCTCGTTTTGTGCTGATAATGGTGCAAATGACTTAGGTTTAACTTGTTACAATGGCGCTTTTGAGCCAAGCCAAGGGCATCCTTATTACTTGAGTGTTGCTGCAGTAAATGCGAACGGGAAGCATACTAGCTATTCTACAGCGGGTGCTAACGTAATGGTGTCGGCTCCAGCGGGTGAGTATGGTCGTTTTGCACCTGCAATGGTAACAACAGATCAAATGACGTGTATTAATGGTTATTCAGGTTTCAATGGTGGTTCTATTGCAGCATGGGCTGAAGCTTACGGTGAAGAGTTTGCTGCAAGTCAATATCCATTTAACTACCCAGGCCATGCAGACAATGCAAGCTGTAACTATACTTCAACGTTTAATGGCACATCATCTGCTGCGCCAAATGCATCGGGTGTGGTATCGTTAATTCTTTCGGCTAATCCAGATTTAACATGGCGTGACGTTCGCCATATCCTTGCATCAACTAGCACTTTAATTGATGCAGATAATGCTGCTGTTAAATTAACAGTTGGTGAAGGCGAATTTGTTGCACACGACGGTTGGATTGAAAACTCTGCCGGTTATAACTTCAATAACTTATATGGTTTTGGTCGTGCTGATGCTGGAGCTGCGGTTTCTATGGCGAAGGCTTACGATGTTGCTTTAGGTGAACAAGTTATTACTCAGTGGAGCGGTGTTGGTTCAGTAATTGCTGAAGACGCACTTGCACTAGAAATTCCAGATAACAATGCAACGGGTCTTACACAAGAAATTGAAGTGACTGAAGAGCTAAGCATTGAAGCAATGCAGTTTAAGTTAGATGTAAGTAATGCTGAGATGGGCTTTGGCTTAAGCGATGGTACACAAACTTCAGCCGGAACAGATTTAGCTATAGAAGTTACATCGCCAGCGGGTACACGTAGTGTATTACTGTCCTCTAAACAAGCGATGCTATACCCAGCATACGATACTTCAACTGGGTTCAGTAGTGGGTATGTTTTAAAAGATGCTGTAATGCTTTCAAATGCGTTTTATGGTGAGTCGACTAAAGGTACTTGGACGGTTCGTTTACTAGATACAAGTGCAAATAGTTATACATTTAGTGATGCTCCGGATAATATTTTTGGTGGCGTAATCACGGGTATTACTAACAATAGCTCAGCGAGTATTTTAGAGGGTGTGTCTTTACGCGCATTCGGTCACGCAGGTCAAGAGTAAGGATTATGAAAATGAAAATAAATAAATTAATTGTATTAAGTACTGCTGCGTGTATTTCTTTAAGCGCTTCGGCAAACACAAGCTTTGATGAAAGGGTTCAATTACCAAAAAAACAAGTGTCTAGTGTCAAGTATACTAAAGCTGACTTTGGCTCTTATAAAGTAGAGAGAAATTTGCGCCTAGTGCCTTCAAGTGTTGTTGCCGATGAGCATGTAGTTATGCAAAAAGGCGATATGGCAGTTGTAGACGTTGCAAGTAAATCTGATTTAGTAACTAAAGGAACTTTGGTACGTAACGTTTTAACTAATAGCTTAAGTTCTTTATCGGGTAATATTACGGTACTTTTAAAAGATGGTATTACTGCTAGCGACATTGCTGCAGCGGCTGGATTAAAAGTGGTGTCTGTATTTCCTGGTACTAAGATTGCCGTTTTAGCAGTGAATGATGGACAAGATATTTTAGTTGCAGCAGAGCAGTTAAATGCTTCAGGTTATGCTAAAGAAGCTAGAATTGAAGTGCTAGAGACGATTTATACTGCACAATAAGTTATTTTATTAAATAAGCTTATTTAATAAAAACCCCGAGCAACATTAGTTGCTCGGGGTTTTTTTATAAAAAATTAATCGTTTATATCAATATCTGCAAATATCATCCCGCGACGCATGCTGCGCGTTGCTAAAAATACTTCGCCTAATAACGACATAAATGCACATATAAGTAATGCCATTGCTGCTACAAAACAACAAGCAATGGTCACGCTTAAGTTAATTGATTGAATGTGCGACAAGAATAAAAACATAACCACAGCACATACAAGTAAGGCACTTAATACACTTAAACTAAAAGCAATATGTATACATCGAGATCTTTTTAATAAAGCGCGCAGTTCTGTTGCTAGCGACTTATTAAAATCGTCATCTGTATTTACTTTTAATCTTCGCTCCAATAAGCGCGCTCTGTCGGTAATTCGTGCTAAGCGATTAGATAAAACACCTAAAGTTGCTGCTATACCTGTGATTAAAAATACGGGAGCAACGGCCGTTTGAATTACTTTTGCCATAGTTAAAATGTTAATTACTTCGCTATTCATTACTACCCTTAATCAGTTGAGCTTAAAAGTGATTTATATATCTACAGAGTACCTGATGTAGGCTTATTAAGAAAAGAGGAATTACGTTGATTTACTTTACATAGCTTCACAAACTAAATCACAACATAGGTTATTTTTAGGTATATTTAATTACTTAATAAAAAATAAAAATACAACAAGGACTTTGACTGATGAAACGTACTCCATTCGCACTCGCAGCACTATCGCTCGCTATTTTAAGTGGCTGTAATCAAGCCCCTGAAGAAACCAAAAAAAGTAATACACAAGTTAAAACGGTTCAAGTAGCCCAAGCTGTAGCCCCTGTTGCTAAAAAAGTGCCACATGAAATGACTATTCATGGTGACACACGCATAGATGATTACTATTGGCTGCGTGATGACGAGCGTAAAGCACCTGAGGTAATTAACTACTTAGAAGCTGAAAACACATACACTGATGCAATGCTCGCACATACTAAAACGCTGCAAAGTGAGTTGTTTAAAGAGCTAAAAGGGCGTATTCAAAAAGACGATGATTCGGTCCCAGTTAAAAACGGTGATTATTTTTACTCAACACAAACACGTGGCGATAACGAGTACACGACTTACTTACGCAGCAGCGATTTTGCAGGTACCGATCAGCAAGTTATTTTAGATGTAAATGAGCTTGCTAAAGGTCATGATTATTATGCAGTAAGTGGTTTAGATGTAAGCCCGAATGGCAATTTAATGGCTTATGGCGAAGATACTGTTAGTCGTCGTATTTATAGCGTAAAAATAAAAGATTTAACTACCGGTAAATTACTCGAAGACACACTTGAAGGCACCAACGGTGGCATTGTGTGGGCAAACGATAATAAAACGATTTACTACATTAAAAAAGATTTACAAACCTTGTTAGGTTACCAAGTGTATCGTCATACGTTAGGTACACCGCAAGCTGATGATGAGCTAATTTACGAAGAAACTGATACCAGCTATTACATGGGTATGAGTAAGAGTAAAGACGAGTCAGAGATTTATATTTGGCACAGTAGCACGGCTGCATCAGGCGTATCTGTATTAAGTGCTGATGATGCTAAAGCAATGCCTAAGCGTTTAATTGAGCGCGAAGCAGGGCTTGAATATGATATTTCGAAGCTAGGGAATACTTACTACATTGTAACTAACTTAAATGCTGTAAATTTTCAGCTGATGAAAGTTGATATTGATAAAGCAGGCGACAAGGCTAATTGGCAAAGTGTGATCCCAGCGCGCGATGATATTAAACTCGAAGGCATTGATTTATTTAATGACTATTTAGTTTATCAAGAGCGTGAAATGGGCCAATCAAAGTTGATTGCGCGTAATTTAAAAACAGGCAAAGAGTTACCACTGAGCTTTAACGATAGCGCTTATACAATTGGTACTTATGGCAATAACGATATAGATAGCAGCACGTTACGTGTTTACTACACAAGCATGACCACTCCAAGCTCATCGTACGATGTAGATTTAGCGACTGGCGATAAAACGCTTCTTAAGCAACAGGTTGTGTTAGGTGATTTTGATACTGACAATTACGCTTCAGAGCGTATTTTTGTAACAGCACGCGATGGCATAAAAGTACCGGTAAGTTTAGTTTACCGTAAAGATGCGTTTAAAAAAGATGGCACTAATCCGCTACTGCAATATGGTTATGGGTCGTACGGCGCAACCATGGATCCAACGTTCTCAAGCTCACGTTTGAGCTTGTTAGACCGTGGCTTTGTATTTGCAATTGCCCATGTACGTGGCTCGCAAATGCTAGGTCGTCCTTGGTACGAAGATGGCAAGCTGCTAACTAAAAAGAATACGTTTAACGACTTTGTTGACGTAACTAAAGCACTGGTTTCTCAAAAGTATGGCGCAAAAGATGAAATATTTGCGTTAGGTGGCAGTGCTGGTGGCTTATTAATGGGCGCAGTAGCAAACCAAGCGCCTGAGCTTTATAAAGGCATGGTTGCTGCGGTACCGTTTGTAGATGTAGTAACAACGATGCTTGATGCGAGTATTCCGCTTACAACAAATGAATACGGCGAATGGGGTAATCCGAACGAAAAAGCGTATTACGATTACATGCTGTCTTACTCGCCATACGACCAAGTATCTAAGCAAACATATCCTAATATGTTGGTAACGACTGGCTTGCACGATTCACAAGTTCAATACTTTGAGCCTGCAAAATGGGTTGCTAAGCTGCGTGACTATAAAACTGATGACAATAAGTTATTGTTTAAAATAGATATGGAAGCAGGGCACGGTGGTGCATCGGGTCGCTTTAAACGCTTAGAAGATACCGCGCTAAACTATGCATTTATGCTTGATTTAGCGGGTATTAAAAAGTAATTAATTTATATATTTAAAATAAACAAAAAATGTAAGGTGCTTTTTAAGAAAGCACCTTTTTTTGTGGCAAGTTAAAGCTAAACATAGTGCCTTTACCAATTTCACTTTGTACGTAAATTTCGCTATCCATCAGTTTTAATAACCCTCTGCAAATAGCCAATCCTAAACCACCTTGCTGGCGCCCTTCTTTATTAGAATTACTTGCTTGGTAGTGCGGATCAAAAATAGCATTCAGCTCATCTTCTTTTATGCCTACGCCCGTGTCTGATACATGCACAAATAGTTGATTATCGTCACTGCGTTTTACATGTACTGCAATGCTGCCGCCACGAGGGGTATGCCTAATTGCGTTATCAATTAAGTTGCTTAATACGCGCTCTAATTTAGCTATATCGGCAACCACAGGAAAATCACAAATCGCAGGTTCTACCGACAAACTAATGCCTTTTTTATCAACGGCTAAACTAAATTTTGCCATGCAATCGTAAATGAGTTCACCTAAATTAAAGGTTTCTTTATTTATACTTATTTCGCCATTTTCTAAGTGAGCAAGTTCAAATATTTGCTCTATGAGTAGCTTTAATTGCCCGCAATTATTAAGCGATACCTGCAAGTATTCTTGCTGCTCTTTTTTACTTAGCTGCTCGCCTGACTGATTTAATACTTCTAAAAATCCCTGCAGTGAAGCAAGTGGTGTACGTAGGTCGTGCGATAAGTGAGTTAGTAACTCTTTGCGTTGTTTATCGCCTTGTTCAAGCGCTTTAAACTGCTCATTAATACGCGTTAACATGGCTTGAATACTTCGCCCTAAACTATGCACTTCGTTACTTTTTTGCGTTGAATAGTTACTTAGCTTGGTGTCGGTAAGGCTGTAGTTAGCGGCTTCAATATTACTAACATCGCGTGCTAAGCGCTGAATTGGGTTGGTAAAAAAACGTAGTAAAATTAGCATCGCAATAAATAAAAATGCGAGTGCAGAGCCAAGCCATAAAGCAGCTAGCCATAACTTATCATTATTTTTTACAGTGCTTAGTGAGGTATCGTAAGCCTCACCACCAATAATTACATATAAATAACCTTGTAGCTTATCTTGATTAAATACTGGCGCGGCTGAAAATATTTTTTGTTGCTCTTTATTACGAGGATTATCACCATAAATAGGTGCAGCGCTTGGGTCGTTAATCAGCCTTTTTAAAGGCGTTAAACTAATATGCGTGCGTTTAACTTTACCCGGCTTTGCTGAGTAAGTAAGAATTTTTCCGGTTTCGTCTACAAAATAAAATTCAAACGCAGGGCCTAATAACATTAAGGTATGGAAGAGGTTTTCAAGCGCTTTATAGTCGTAAACCCCTTCTTTTATTAATGGGTTATCTTGTACTAAATGTTCCGCTAACGCTAAGTGCAGATTTTGTTCGGCGTGGTGTTTTGAAGTCAGTTCTAATTGCTTGCTCCAGCCGTAAACTAGGGCGCAAATAAAACAAAAAATCACGACTAGCGATATAGCTAATTTTTGATACAAAGATAATTTCATAATAGGTGTCTTAATTGAGTTGGCTAGGGTTTAGTTTGTAACCAACACCCCAAACTGTTTCGATGATAGGCGCTTGTTGGTGTTCTTCTAGCTTGGCACGTAAGCGGTTTATATGTGAATTAACCGTGTGCTCGTAACCACTGTGTTGGTAACCCCATACTTTATCGAGTAACTGCTGGCGGCTAAAAACATGATTAGGATGGCGTGCAAAGTAAACGAGTAAATCAAATTCGGTGGCGGTAAGGTTAAGGGCTTGCTTGCCTAAATACACTTGGTGCGAACTAAATTCTATATTGAGTGAGCCTACATTTAGTGTTTGTTCGCTATCAACGGGGGAGTTGTCGTTATTTTGGCTAGCGAGTAGTTGTGCTCTGTGGCGTAATTGGGTTTTTACTCTGGCTTGTAATTCGCGTGCAAAAAAGGGTTTACAAATATAATCATCGGCGCCCATTTCAAGGCCAATAACTCTGTCCATATCGCTACTAAGCGCGGTGAGTAAAATTACGGAGGTAGTTGGGTAATGCTCTTTTATTTTTCGGCATAAGCTCAAACCATCCATTTGGGGTAAGTTTATATCGAGTAAAATAAGTCCGTAGGGATGCTTAGCTATTTTTTTTAAGGCAAGTTCTGCGCTTACAACATGATCAACATGTAAGTTAAGCGACGTTAGCTGCGTGGTAATTAACTTACCTATTTCTCTGTCATCTTCTACTACTAATATTTTTTCGTGACGCATGTATTACCTCGTAAAAAGGGGGGCATCCGTGCTCCCTTACTTCCCCATTACAAGCTGGAACGTTACTGCGTGCGCGTAATTACTATTTTCGATACTGGGTTATCAAACTTATGTTCAACACCAAGTGCTGATGTAGATAATCCATCTTGATTTGAAACAATGCCTGGATGCATCGTTATTATATCGGCTGTATCGTCACGTATTTCGTTAAACCCTTCACCGCTAGCGGCAGGACCTGGCACAGTTTCAGCTGTTTCTGTATTTGCTTCCGTACCCGCATCATAAGCTGTCGTAGTGCGTGATAACGAGCCGCCAACTTCTAATGTTGATACATCTAAAGAACTAAGACCGGTAAAAGCATCATTTGTATTCCCAAGCATGGCAGCAAATGACAAATTAAGCGTTTCTTGCTCTTCAACAGTAATGATTACTGTGGTGGTTTCACCAGGGCCAATAGCGCCTTCAGCTGAAACTGCAGCAAGTGCACTTTCGTAGCTGAGGTATTCTTCATTTGCACCGCTTTCTGCAAGCATTTCTAAACCAACAGAAGCTGTTGTACCGAATGTCCAAGGTGCTTCATCTTCAAAAGCAATGACAGAGAGTGGTGACAAAGGCTGTCCTGCAGTTAAGTTACTAAAAGTAATAGTAAACTCACTGATCACAGGTTCTACAACAATTGGCTCAACAACGACCGGCTCTTCAACAACTGGGTCGTTATCATTATCGCTACACGCTGCAAGTGTGGTTGCAAGTGCAAGCACTAGTAGACTTTTTTTAAGGTTGTTAGCAGATGACATAATCATGCTCCTACTTAACTGTAACGGTTAATTGCGCTACTGGGTTTAACCATCTGTGTACTGTATTACTTAAATCGCTATTACCCGCTTCTAAATCGTCATCGCCTAAGCTACCTGGGTGAATATGGATGCTTGTATTTGTATCACCACTTAATATACCTGTACCGCCAGTGCCAGCGTCGCCACCTGGAGCCGCAGGAATCCCCGGAGTACCTGGAGCGCCAGAGCCTTCAACTACAAGCTCATTGTTTTGTTCTGTGCCTGCATCGTAAGCATTTAAATTAATTGTGTAAGTACCCGCTTCTGTTGGGATTTTCCAGCTGTTTAAGCCTACAAAGCCATCATTAGTTGGTAGCATCATTGCAGTTAAAGATAGGTACTCGTTACCGTCAGTAGTTGTTAGTGTTGCCGTTGTAGATGCGGCTGGTGCAAGTAAACCTTCAGCTGGATTTGCAGCCATATCACTGCCCGCTGCAGTTGCTTGTGCAACTAGCTCTGCAATATTGCCGCCTTCAGCCATTGTTTGTAATGCTGTAGATGCCTCTGTTGCTACTTCAAATAGTGTGTCTTCGCTGTTGTGTGCTGTAATTAACAGTGGAGTGAAGTGAATACCCTTGGTTAGGTTAGTAACTTTTAGGTCTAATTCTGCGGCCATAGTCGATTGGCTAGCTGCCGCTAAAAGAATTGCAATTGTTAATGTAGAAGTTTTCATTATTATTCCTGTAAGTGATGATTCGAGTTAAGTATTGAATAATCGTCTCCAGAAACTCTCACAAACTTATCACTTTTTTATCACAAGATTTCACGCTGTGATTTTTAAATACAAATACGTTGGTTGATTTGTAGACATTTGTTTAGTTAAGAGGCAACATACATAAAACAAAAAGGAGAGTGTTATGGAAGAAAATCAACAGGTTGAACCAGTTAACAAAGATGACCGTATGTGGGCTATGTTATGCCATTTGAGTGCGCTTGCCGGATTTATTGTGCCGTTTGGCTCAATAATTGGGCCATTAATTGTGTGGTTAATTAAAAAAGATGAGATGCCAGTTGTTGACGTGCACGGTAAAAAGGCGCTTAACTTTCAAATAACGATGGCAATTGCATATGTAGTTTGTTTTTTACTGATGTTTGTAGCAGTAGGCTTAATATTACTACCTATAGTGGCAATTTTTGGGTTTGTAATGGTTGTAATGGCGAGTATTAAAGCTAACGAAGGTAAAGAGTTTAATTACCCGTTTAGTTTAAATTTGATAAAATAAAACCTCAGTCATTTTTATACCAATTGCATTAAATTAGTGATCTATTATAGCGATAAGAAAATAGCTCAATAACAAGGCTAAAATTATGATACATAGTTGTTCTATATAAATAATTTTTAACGTCGTTAGTGAGTTATTTAATACGCTAGAATGATCATGTTTTTAATAAAATTGGTATTATAAACCCAGCTATAGGCTGGGTTTTTACGTTTAGCCATAAGGGCATTATGCTTTATCTCACGTTATTTATTAGCGCATTTATATCTGCCACATTACTGCCTAGCTCTTCTGAGGTGATAATGGTGGGGATGATTGCCCAAGGTAAAGTTAATTTATGGCTTATGTGGTGCGTAGCAACACTTGGAAATGTATTGGGAAGCTGCGTTAATTACTGGTTAGGCACGCAGGTACTGCGTTTTAAAGATAAAAAATGGTTTCCTGTATCGCAAAAAGGGCTTGATAGCGCACAAAAGCAATTTAATAAATACGGTGTGTATAGTTTGTTGTTTGCTTGGCTGCCAGTAGTAGGCGATCCGCTAACTGTAATTGGGGGGATATTTAAAGTACGCTTTAGTATGTTTTTATTACTAGTAACACTAGGCAAAGGCGCGCGCTATTTAGCGGTTATCGCCCTTGCCGTAGGATTCGAAAAGCTTTTTTAAATAAGTTTTTTAAGGCCTTATTTAGCCCAGTCAAGCGTTAGCGACACCGAATCGGCAAAACGCAGTGCATGCGGTTTATCAACACGTGTTTTAGCGTAATGAACACTTGGGTGTGAGTGACAAACCGCAAGAATTTCAGCCACTAATTTTTCGAGCAGTAAAAAGTGGCCTTGCTCTACTAAGCTAATTACTTCTTTGGTGATCACTTTATAATTAAGTGCTTGGTCAACTTCATCCGTTTTACACGCGTCATCAGCAGGGTAGTGAATCTCTAGGTTGATCACTACATCTTGCTTTTTTTCACGCTCATCGGGGTTAAAGCCAATAAACGTACGCAGGCGCAAATTAGTAACGTTAATAATTGCATTAGCCATAGGGTTAACCTTTTATAAGCTGCAAAAATTCGTTGCGTGTTTTAGGGTCGCTTCTAAAGTTACCTAACATTACTGATGTACGCATGCTTGAATTTTGCTTTTCTACACCACGCATCATCATACACATGTGTTTTGCTTCAACAATAACGCCCACACCTTTAGCGCCAGTAACTTCTTCAACTGCTTTAGCGATTTGATGCGTTAGCTGTTCTTGAATTTGAAAACGGCGTGAAAACATATCAACAATACGTGCAAATTTAGACAAGCCCAATACTTTACCGTTTGGAATATAAGCAATATGGCAACGGCCAATAAAAGGTAGTAAATGATGCTCACACATAGAGTAAAGCTCTATGTCTTGCACTAACACCATGTCGTCAGCGTCAGATGTAAATACCGCTTTATTAGTTATTTCATCAAGCGTTTGACGATACCCTTGCGTTAAATATTCCATTGCTTTTGCAGCACGTTTTGGCGTATCAAGTAAGCCTTCGCGGTTAGCATCTTCGCCTACTGCGGTGATGATTTTTTCGTAACTTTCTTTTAATTCATTGTGCATAAATATCTCAGTTTATTTATATTTACTTTAAATGACGGCCGCCATCAATAGGCAAAGAGCGCCCTGTGATGTAGTGGCTTTGTAATAGTAAATCAATGCTATTGATAATTTCTTGGCATCCGGGTTCAATGCCCATTAATGATTTTTTAAGGGTTTTAGCTCGATATTGCTCATCGTCATGTTCATTAAAAATAATGAGTGATGGAGCAACCGAGTTCACTTTTATGTTTGGCGCATATTTAGCGCTAAACGATTTAGTTAAGTTATCGAGAGCTGCTTTACTTGCTGCATAAGCTAAGTGTTTAGGGCTGCCTGTTTCAACTACATAATCAGTAAGGTGAATTATATCAGCAGGTACTTTTTCACTTTGCTGATAGTTTATAAGCAGCTCAGCGCACATTAAATTAATTAAATACGGTGTTTTGGCGTGTATACGCATCATATTATCGAACAGTACTGCAAAGTCAGGATTGTTAGCTTCGCAGTCCCAGCTTGATGCATTGTGAACAACAGCGCGCAGCGATGTTGTATGCTCTTTAAGCGTATTTATAAATGCACTTATACCGTCATCGGTACTAAAATCGGCATAAATACATACAGCGCCTAGTTGCTCTAATTTATCAACAGCGTTGTGGCGAGTACGATACGTAATAATAACAGCCTGCCCTTGGGCTATATAATGCTGAGCGAGCGCTAAACCAATACGTTGGCCTGCGCCGGTAATTAAGATGGGCGATGTCATATAAGGCAGTGTTCTCTTTGGCGGGTAACTTATACCAATATTGTTAAAACATGATCGATCTATCGCTATTTTCTTAGGGCTATAATAGATCATTAATTTAACGCAATTGGTTTATAAAATTTAAAGCGTTAATTTACTAAAATATACGCAGTTTCTTAATCTGTCGATCAAAAAAGCAATTAATCCTCAAAGGCGTTAATTGCTTTATTTTACTAAAACATTAATCGTAAATTGTCGGAATTGGTTGGCGCTTATGTTGTGTACGCATGTAAATACTTACAAGCTTTTGTTCAACGTCTTTAGAAACAGATTTACCTTCTAAAAAGTCATCAATTTGCTCATAGCTCAAACCAAGTGCTTCTTCATCGGTTAAGCCTGGGCGATCGCTTTCTAAATCAGCTGTAGGTGCTTTTTCTACTAATAAAGCTGGGGCACCGAGCGCAGTAGCAAGTGCACGCACTTGGCGTTTTGATAAACCGAATAGCGGAGCTAAATCGCACGCGCCGTCACCAAATTTAGTATAAAAACCAGTAATATTTTCAGCACTATGGTCGGTACCCACTACTAAGCCTTGGCAAAAGCCTGCAATTTCGTACTGAGCAACCATACGTTGGCGTGCTTTAACATTACCTTTAACAAAATCTATCTGAGCTTGCTCAGGCAGTGCTTCACCACAGCCAACTACAGCAGCTATCGCTTGCTCATGCAATGCATCAGCCGCAGGTTGTACGTTTACGGTCATACGTTTACTTGGCTGGATAAAATCAACCGCCATTTGCGCTTCGTCTTCATCGGCTTGTACGCCATAAGGTAAGCGCACAGCAATAAATTGGTATTTGTCAGTATCGTGTTCTTTATTTAGCTCGTTTACGGCAAGTTGACATAAGCGGCCGCAAGTTGATGAGTCAACACCACCACTAATACCCAATATTAGTGATCGTGAGTGAGCTGCTACTAAACGTGCTTTAATAAAAGCAACCCGGCGAGTTATCTCAGCATTTACATCAATAGTTGGCTTAACCTTCATTTCAGCCATAATTTCGGCGCGCATTGCCAGCTCCTTATAAAATTTAATATGTGATACGCAATAAACTTATTATGTGATTTAGTCTTAATTAATTAAAGTTTTAAATGAGCTTTTATTTTGCGAAGCTCTACTTTTAATTCTTCCACTTCTGCCAGTAAATCACTTAATTCTTTATCTTTAATTACTTCGCTTGGTAGAGCAACAAAGGCATCGGCGGGATTATTTTGTTGTTCGCCAAATAAATGAATGTATCGGCTGTCGCGTTTACCTGCTTCTCGTTCTAATTTACGGGCGTAATCGCTTTCAATCAGTTTATTGAGCGCTGTTTCTACTTCATTTACGTTATTAAAATCAGCAAGCCTAGCACTGCGAGTTCTTAATTCACCTGGAGTTTGGGCACCACGTAAAAGTAATAAACAAACAATGGCACGTTGCTGAGCAGAAAATTGCAGATTACTAAACTCAGTGTTGCAAAAGCGGTGGTCGTATTTATTTACGCGACCAGAAAGCCCTTCATCTATAGTTACCAAACGCATGTCTATTAGTTCATCAAGTGCGTTTTGCACGTCACTATCTGTAAGATTTAACACAGGATCGCGATTAGACTTTTGATTACATGCGTTCACTAGAGCGTTTAACGATAGCGGATAATGTTCTGGCGTTGTGCTTTGTTTTTCTAGTAAGCAACCAAGAATACGTTGTTGATTTGCTGATAACTGCATAAATAATCTCAAATTAGTAAGCGTATTTTATTAGCTTACACCTTTATTGGATACCAAGCCATTGCTGGAGTTTAGGTTTTAGGGCGGCTAAATCGAGCGGCTTACTTAAATAATCGTTCATGCCTGCTGCTAGGCATTTTTCTTTATCGCCCTGCATGGCATTGGCTGTAAGTGCAATAATAGTAATATTTTCATTACCCTTACCTGCATCGCCTTCTCTAATGGCTTTAGTAGCTTGGTAGCCATCCATTTCAGGCATTTGGCAATCCATTAAAACTAGCTTATATGGCTTACCTTGTTTTGCATTGAGTTTTACAATTGCCTCAAGCCCATTTTCAGCAATATCAAAAGTCACACCTGCTTGCTTTAATAGCGCCGAGGCAACTACTTGGTTTATTTTATTGTCTTCAACGAGCAGTAGTTGTGGTTCTGATGAATCGAGTACTGGTGCTTTAGTTAGTTTATTTTGTAGTTGTGCTTGTTGCTGCTGTTGTTCAATGTATTTATCGTTAGTGAGTGAGTCAAACAAATCAGAAGGTGTGAGTGGTTTGAAAATCATACAGTCGACTTCCATACCTACTTTAGACTCCTCAGGTGAATAACTCATTGGCGCCATAAGAACTAACTTGCAACTATGCATATTTATAAAGTTTTTAAGCCCAGTTATATGCGTTTGCGGCGCTTTTTCAAAAAAGTAGTAATCAACTAAAATAGCTTCAGGGTGGGTGGTTACATTATTTAAATAATCATCAACCTCAAGATAGTCATGTATGCAATTAACCTTTGCACCCCATACCGTGAGTTGTTTGCTGGCTGTATTTGCATTTAACGAGCACTCATCAATAATTAAAATATGTTTGTTTTTAATTAAATGACTCGGTAAATCTTGTTCTTTACTTAAGCGAGGCTGTATTTGTATTGTGAAAGAAAATGTACTTCCTTCACCTTGCATGCTGTTTACGCTTACTTCACCGTTCATCAGCTCACACAGTTGTTTTACTATGGCAAGGCCAAGCCCTGTGCCCCCAAACTGGCGTGTAGTTGAAGCATCGGCTTGTGTAAACGAATCAAATAACGACGCTTGCTTTTTAGGGTCAATACCAATGCCAGTATCAATAATCGAACATTGTAGAAACGAGCCATCCGTTGTTTCATCCACTTTGGCGGTAATAACTACTTCGCCATCAATAGTAAATTTAACGGCGTTGCCAATTAAGTTATTCAAAATTTGGCGTAAGCGGTTCGGATCACTAATTATTTCGCTAACTGTAATTTGAGTGGCATCTAAAATAAGTTTTGTATTGTTTTGCTCTACTTTTAAAGCAAACGATTCAACCACTTCTCCTAATAACCGAGGTAGGTTAAATTGCACGTTTTCAATATCGAGCTTACCGGCTTCAATTTTAGAAAAGTCTAATATGTCGTTAATTATATTAAGTAAAGATTGAGCTGATGACTGAGCAAGTTCGATATGATGCTTTTGCTGTAGGTCTAGTTGCGTTTGCTTAATTATATTAAGCATGCCTAAAACACCATTCATTGGGGTGCGAATTTCGTGGCTCATACTTGCTAAAAATTCACTTTTAGCTTCAACAGCTTGTTCTGCTGTTTCTTTGGCAGCAACCAGCTTTTGTTCAGTTTCAATTCGTTGCTGGCTCGAGTGCAAGCTGCCAATTAACGCTGCAACGGCAATTAAAAAGCTTTCTTCGTTTTTAGACCAGTGGCGCTTGGATTGACATTGCTCGGCGCAAACAACGCCTATAGCACCACTTCCCGCAGGAATAATTACGCACAGCATTGATTTAATCTCGAGTGGCATTAAATACTGCTCTTTAATTGGTGCGAGTATTGGGTGTTCTAGTGCATCGGGTGCATTAAATACTGCTTGATGATCTATTGCATTAAAAAAGCCGGGGTTGTTTTTTCTTAGCCAAATAGAGTCAATTTTGTCACTAGACGAATGTTTGCTATGTATGGCAAAGGGGCTTAGTTGAGACTTGTCTTCATTAAAAAACCAAATACTGGCACGTTTAATATCGAATGCTTGGCAGATTGCTTCAGTGATAATATCTTTCGATTGGCTAAGTTGCCCATTTAATATTAATTTATTAACGGTAAGAGAAGCTAAAATTTCGTTATGTAATGCGGTTTTATTATTTTCTAATTCAATTTTTTTACGGGTATCAATATTCTGTAGTGAGCCAAAAATGCGTGTGCATCGTCCATTCTTTCGTTCTGCTTCACCATGTACGAGTACCCAAACAGATTCACCTTCTGCATCCATTACTTCTAATTCAACTTCGTAGCTTTCACCATATTTTATGGCTCGTTCAATTAAAGGTTTAATTGTTTCTCGGCTAGTGCCTTTTTTAAAGTAGTTTAAATCTTTAGGCCATTCTGGTTGGTTATTTAATGGGTATTTAAATAGTTTTTTGGTCATATCAGACCAATACACTTGTTTAGTTTCTAAGTTAAATGACCATGCGCCTATTTGAGCTAGATCACTCATTGCTTCAAGCATTTTTTCGTTTTGTTGCTGACGATTAAGCATTTTCAAAAAGAATAAAAAGGCCCAAATTAATAATCCGCAAATAATAATAATCGATAACCGAAGTGGCCATATTGATGAAATAGGAGGGCTCCAACCGATTTTTGGCGCTACATATAACTGCCAGCTGCCGCCTTGAAAATTTAGAGTGAACTCAAGAGGATCTTGCTGAATAATATTTTGATTGCCGAAAAAAAACTCGCCTTTTTTACCTAAACCATTACGCCCTTGAATGGCAACGTTGTACTGTTTTTCTAATTCGTAAACACCAGAGTTGATATAAACCTTGTCAATATCGAGTACAACCGACAACAACCCCCAAAACTCATTATTAGGAGGGGTATACACCGGAACCCTGGCGATTAATGCTTCCCCCCCCTGAACTAATGTTAGCGGTCCTGCCATAATAATTGTGTTGGTATCGCGGGCTCTAAGTGCATCAGTACGCTGATTTTTATTATCTAAAAAATTAAGGCCAATTGCTTTTTCGTTCCCTTTTAAAGGATAGGTCATTTGAATGACCATATTGGGAGCGCCACCAATATTACGAAGTTCATTTGATGTATCAAAAAGAGGAGCTGCGATTTGTTCAAAGCGTTCTTGTTCTAAACCCGGTTCTGCGGCAACGGCAACACCTAAACCCCGTACTAGTTGAATATTAGAAACTAAGGTTGATTCGAGTTGAGCTCTATAAGTACTTACTTCTGATAGAATTTGTAGGCGGTGAGCATCTTTTACACGATTATAGTTAATACGATCAAGAACAACACCAACTAGTACAGTTAGCGTAAGCGATAACCAAAAGGTCAGCTTAAAGTTATAAACATTCGTTTTTTTGTTATTACTAGACGGTGGCATTAGCTACATCGTGGCGTTAATTTAGGCAAATTAACTATAGCTAATTTATGACATAAATGAAAACGGCGCATTAACAAATGCGCCGTTTATTTTTTATAATTAGTAGTTTAGCGAGTTACGAATCGCTAACTTCACGTGCCCAATGATTTTGCTTTGCTACGTGTAGCTTGCGGTAACCATCAAGTAGTGCCGCATGCTTTTTAAAGCCTTCAAGCGATAAACCTGGAAAAGTTAAACCGTTAAACTGCTTTTTACCTTCGGCAATTTCAATAGCCAGCGCTACATTATTAGCACCAAACATTAAGCCTAATGCATCTTGGTAATCAGCGTATTCGCGCTCGTCATCGTATTTAATTTCAAGAATCGCTTTTAAACAGCGGAAGTGGCGCATTGCATCTTCGTTTACTTGGCCTGTATGAAGTATCCAGTCAACCCAATCAATGGCTTCTTCGCTACCTGCGGCTAAACATAAGTGCGCTTTAAGTTCACCTATACGCAGTGTGTGCCATGGTGTGTCGGCATCGGTTGCTAAACCAATAAATTCTGCGGCGCGGATAATATCGCTATGACCTGCTTCTTCTAGGCTGTCGTAAATTTCCATCCATTGCTCTGCATCGTACTGATCAAGCGATAGGAATGCTTCGCGAAATTTTGCGCCTTCGTTGTTGTTGCGCCAAATAAGCTCATCAACTGGATAAATATCTGACATGCCCGGTACTAAAATACGACATGCGTATACGTTTAGGTGCGTATAATCCATGATGTATATATCGTGATCCATGCTGTGAATCAGGTCAGTACAGAAGTTATATTCTTGCTCTGTTGTGCCGCTAAAGTCCCAGTGTACAAATTCAAAGTCAGGTTTTGCACGGAAGAAATCATGCGAAATCAAACCGCTTGAATCAATAAAGTGCAGTTCAATGTTCTCTGGTGTTGCTACTTCATCGTTATCAAATGTTGCAGGTTGGAATACATCTAGTTGATCTAAACGACGACCTTGTAGTAATTCGGTAACGGTACGCTCAAGCGCTACTTCAAATGAAGGATGAGCACCAAAAGAGGCAAATACAGAACCATCTGTTGGGTTAATAAGCGTTACGCTCATTACTGGGTAAATCCCCCCAAGTGATGCATCGGCAATACGCAGATGAAAACCATGGCTGCGAAGTTCTTCACAGGCTTCGTGAATTTGAGGGTATTGCTTAACAACGTCTTCAGGCACGATTGGTAAACAAATACCTTCGGCGATTATGCGGTTTTTAATAGCGCGTTCAAATACTTCTGATAAACCTTGTACGCGAGCTTCAAATTTAGTGTTACCTGCGCTCATACCGTTAGATACAAAAATATTACCAATAACGTTTACTGGAATGTATACGTTTTGGTTATCGCGTTGGCGCGTGTATGGCAGGGTACAAATACCACGGTCATCGTTACCTGAGTTAAAATCAAAAAGGTGTGATGCGTTAAGTTCGCGCTCTGGGTCAAAGTAATTCCATAAGCTTTCATCCATAATGCCTTGCGGTACTTCATCGCCTTCAACTTTAAACCATTTTTCGGTTGGGTAATGAGTAAACTCGCCATTGGCAAATTCTTCACCTAGATAAAAGTCTGCAAAAAAGTAGTTACAGCTTAAACGCTCAAAGTATTCACCGAGTGCTGAGGCAATAGATGCTTTGTCGGTAGCGCCTTTACCATTGGTAAACATAACACCGCAGTCACTGTCTTTTATATGAACCGAATAACAGTTAGCTACAGGGTTAAGCCAAAGCGCTTCTTCAACATTAATGTGTAGGGCTTCAAGCTTGTTTTGCATGGTAGAGATTGACGATTCTAGGTCGCGGTCTTTACCTTTGATAAATGTTTTTTCAGTCATATTGATCTCAACTAGTTCTGCACGATGTGTGGAGCTGACATTATCGTGGATTTTGATGTTTATTTCACCCTTTGCGAGCAAGAACATTATTATTTAATAAAACTGTGGTTATTATATGTCCTTAACGCTTGGTCAAAACGTGCAAAGGAAAGGTTGATGTTTAAAGTAATCAAACGCTTGTTATTATTAATTGTGATTTTAGGGCTGGCAAGTACCGCCGTTGTTTATGGTGTACTTAGTTTAAGTTTACCTGCCCTTGATGGAAACGGACGTAGTAACGCGGTAGTAGAGCCCGTAAAAATTTCGCGCGATGCACTAGGGCAAGCAGTGATAAATGCAAATAGCCGAAACGACGTTGCCTATGGTTTAGGTTATGCGCATGGGCAAGACCGATTTTTTCAAATGGATTTACTAAGACGTAATGCCGCAGGCGAGCTAAGTGAGTTATTTGGCGAAGCCGCGTTGGGGCTCGATAAAAAGATGCGTTTTCATCAATTACGTAAACGCAGCCAAATTATTTTGCAAACGCTGCCTGAGACCGATAAGCAATTACTTAAAAGTTACGCTCAAGGTGTAAACGAAGGTTTAGCGCAAGTAGGGTATTCAAGCTTTGAATATTTACTAACAGGTGCACCACAAAAGCCATGGCAAAGTGAAGACAGCCTACTTGTGATATTTAGCATGTACCTTGATTTGCAAAGCGCCACATTTGAACGCGACCAAGCACTCATTCAAATTGAGCAAGCGTACACAAAGCAAATGGTTGATTTTTTAACGCAACCAAGTAAGTACCAAGCCGCGCTTGATGGCAGTAAATTAGCGCCTTATAGCGGCGGCATACCTACTTTGCCAACTCAAACACAGCATACAGTTAAAAGTATTGAAGCCAACCAAGAGCGCGGCAGTAATAACTGGGCTGTTACAGGAGCGTTGACTAAAACAGGCGCTGGTATGGTGTCGGATGATATGCATTTATCGATGGCAGTGCCTGCAATTTGGTACAGAGCCCAGCTAAATTATATACAAAATGGAAAACCTGCTCAGGTAACTGGTGTATCGCTGCCCGGAGCGCCGGCAATTGTTGTTGGCACTAACAATAATATTGCATGGGGGTTTACTAACGGCTATTTAGATACAGCCGATTGGATTGCATTAAACGATGATAGTAAAACATGGCAAGTAGATGAACCTATTGCATTACCCGATGGGGAGGTTGAAAACTATTCATTACTACTCAGCGAATACGGACCTGTAAAATACATTAACGAAAAACCTTATGCATTGAGCTGGGCTGCACATCAGCCTTACGCCGTTAATATGCAACTATTAAAGTTAGAGCAAGCCAAAACAGTAGATGATGCACTTGCTGTAGCAAGCGATGTAGGAATACCTGTGCAAAACCTAATGGTGGTAGATAGCCAAGGTAACGCAGCGTGGAAAAACATGGGCGGTATACCGGCTCGTAAAACGCCTAGCGAACTTGGCGTAAATGCCGATGACTACTCAGTGCTTTGGCAGCAAAATGAATTACAACGCCCGTTTATTAAAAACCCAAAAAGTGGGCGATTATGGACTGGTAACTCTCGCGTGGTATCGGCTGAGGATAACGCTCGTTTTGGCAATGGTGGCTATGCTCTCGGTGCACGTTCGAGTCAAATTCGCGATAGATTATTTGAAAAACAAACATTTGCTGAGAGTGATTTTTACGCACTACAGCTCGATAATCAAGCTCGCTTTTTAATGCCTTGGCATGCTCTGCTATTAAAGCAATTAAAAGCCGATCAAACTAAAAATCAGCAATATATAACAGCGCTCGAAAATTGGCAGCAATGTGCGTGTTCAACCTCCATAGGGTATACCTTAGTTAAGCGCTACCGCGATGAAGTGATTAATATTTTATTTAGTAATATTGAAAGCCAATTAAATCAACAGCAAGGCACGCTTAAATACGTAAAACGAGATTTAGAGCCCGCAGTGTGGCAGCTTATTAACAACAAACCCGATACGTGGATAAACCCACAATTTAAGAGCTGGGATGCACAATTACACGGTGCATTTAACCAAACTATTACTAAGCTTACTGAGCAGTTTGGCAATAACGTGCAAAGCTGGCAGTGGGGCAAGGTCAATGAGTTAGTGATAGAGCACCCGTTTGCAAAGCAAATGCCGTTACTTGCTAAGTTATTAAATATGCCTACAGCAGCGGGTTTTGGTGATAGCTACATGCCCGCCGTACAAGGGCGTAGTTTTGGTGCATCGCAGCGCTTTATTGCACAACCTGGGCATTTAGAACATGCAATTTTAGCTATTCCGGGTGGGCAATCGGGGCATCCGTTATCTGAATTTTATAGAGCGGGGTTTAGTGATTACGTAGAAGGTAAACATACACCTTTATTGCCGCAAACACTTATACATCAAATAGTCATAAGTCCTGTTAAATAACGTTTAAGTGATCAGTGAGTGAGCTTAAATAGTGATAAAAACGTTCTATATAATTACTAATAAAACAGCAGAGAACTAAAATGAAAAAAATACTACCCGCATTAATAACAAGTTTATTACTAAGTACAGCAGCGCAAGCAGACGAGGGTCCAGTAACAGCGCAAAAGCTAAGTGAGCATGTATACGTACTATTTGGGCAAGGCGGTAATATTGCAGCGAGTGTAGGCGATGATGGCATTTATATTATTGATGATCAGTTTGCTAAGCTATCAGACGATATTAAAAAAACTATTAGCGATTTAAAGCCAGGCAGTGCAGAGTTTGTTATTAATACGCATCATCATGGCGATCATACTGGTGGCAACGAAAACTTTGCTAAAGCGGGTGCGCACGTTATAGCACACGACAATGTACACAAACGTCTAGAAGAGCAGCACGGGGAAGGGTCAGACTTTTTACCGCGCATTAGTTTTGGTCACGATTTAAAACTACATTTTAATAACGAACACGCCCATGTAGTGCATTACGAACATGCACATACCGATGGCGATTCAGTTATCTTTTTTAGTAACGACAACATAGTGCACATGGGCGACATTTACTTTAATTTTGGCAGCTTACCGTTTGTTGATGTAGATAGCGGCGGTAGCGTTGATGGTATTTTAGCGGCAGTAGACGATGTAGTTAAACAAATTGACGACAACACTAAAGTAATACCAGGACACGGTAAGGTAAGTGACCGTTCAGGACTGATAGCGTATGGTAAGCTAGTTCAAAATGCGAAAGATGTGATGTTAAAAGCAATGCAAAATAATGCAAGCTTAGAGCAAGTACTTAAAGCCGATCCATTGGCAGAACTTGGTCTTGAATACGCAGGCTGGTTACCAAAAGAGAAAGTAACCACACTCTTTTATCGCAGTTTAAAGTAGTACATCTAAAGTAAAAAACATGATACAAAGCTGAGTGTATTCTTGATTTAATCGAGCGTACATTCGGCTTTTATTTTCTTATGCCTAAAGGAGTTGTGTATGTCGGCAGAAAAAACCCATCTTGAAATTTGTAACTTAACCAGAGAGCAATATCCGCAAATTAAAACCTTGATGGATCAAGCGTATCCCGACTTAGGTGGTGCGTGGCCAAGTCATACCATTTTTAGATTAATAGACCAATTTCCTGAAGGGCAAATCGGTATTGTAGATGACGGCGTGCTGGTGGGCTTAGCGCTGAGCGTACAAGTTGATTACACACGTTTTTCAAACCCGCATACCTACGAAGACATTGCAGATGGTCATGACCGTGTATTTAGCGATACCGACGGCGATGCGCTATACGGCTTAGATGTAGCAATAAGCGAAACTCACAGAGGCATGCGCTTAGGTCGTCGCCTTTATGATGCCCGTAAAGAACTGTGCCGCCAATATAACCTACGCGCTATTTTAGCGGGTGGTCGTATTCCGCGTTATTACAATCACAGTAGTGAAATGACGCCAATGGAATACATTGCAAAAGTAGATCAGAGAGAGCTATACGATCCTATTTTAAGCTTTCAGTTATCTAACGATTTTCAGGTAAAGCGTTTACTTAAAAAGTACCTACCGGAGGATCAAGAGTCAGTTGGTTACGCCACTTTGCTTGAGTGGAATAACATTATGTATGAACCAACCGACACGGTACTCGAGTCAACTAAATCAATTGTGCGCGTAGGTGCTGTGCAATGGCAAATGCGTTGTGTTGAATCGGTTGAAGAAATGCTAAAGCAGGTTGAATACTTTGTAGATACCGTATCTGACTACAAAAGTGACTTTATACTATTCCCTGAGTTTTTTAACGCGCCATTAATGGGTTTAGGAAATCAAAGCAACCAAACGGAAGCGATTCGTTATTTAGCCGAATATACCGAAACGTTTAAAAACGCGATGTCGCGTATGGCAATAGAATACAACGCCAATATTATTACCGGCTCTATGCCGCTTGCCGAAGATGATAAAATTTATAACGTGAGTTATTTATGTCACCGCAGCGGTAAAATAGATGAGCAGCGTAAAATACACATTACCCCGCATGAGCAAAACGATTGGGTTATTCAAGGCGGCGACAAAATTGCTGTATTTGAAACCGATGCCGGGCGTGTAGGTATTCAAATTTGTTACGACGTAGAGTTTCCTGAGCTTTCACGCATATTAGCTAAGCAAGGGCTCGATATTTTGTTTGTACCATTTTGGACAGATACTAAAAATAGTTATTTACGTGTACGCCACTGTGCACAAGCACGCGCAATAGAGAACGAATGTTATGTAGTTATTGCAGGCTCGGTAGGTAATTTACCACAAGTAGAAAGCCTTGATGTGCAGTACTCACAATCGGCAGTGTTAACGCCATCGGACTTTTCGTTCCCGCACGATGCAACACTTAACGAAGCCACGCCAAATACAGAAATGCTGTTATTTAGCGACCTTGATATGGATAAACTAAAAATTCTTCATAGCGAAGGTACAGTGCGTAACTTAAAAGATCGCCGCGAAGATTTATACGAAGTCATTTTGAAAAAGAGAGATGTTTAATGGCGTGGATTTATTTGGTTATTGCCGGTTTACTTGAAATTGGCTGGCCGATAGGTTTAAAAATATCGCAAAACTCAGATACTCGCTGGCAGGGTATTGCAATAGCGGTGGCTTTTTTAGTCGCTAGTGGCTTTATGTTGTGGCTTGCCCAAAAGCAAATATCGATGGGTACGTCATACGCAGTGTGGACCGGTATTGGCGCTGCAGGTACGTTTGTAGTGGGTATATTGTTTTATAACGATGCCGCTACATTTGGTCGTATTGCGGGTGTACTGATGATTATTAGTGGTGTGATAACGCTAAAAATAAGCTCTTAATTAATAATTCAAATAAACGCTTAATTATGAATAGCGCAGGTATAAAAGCCTGCGCTTTTTTATGCTCTTAACTTGGCAACATGACCAAAACAGCGGCGATGGCGATGAGTATTAAGCCTGCAGTATCTTGTTTTTTAAGTGGCTGTTTTAACCAAAGTACGGCAATTAGCATGGTAAAAAACACTTCAACCTGTCCAAGTGTTTTAACGTAAGCAACGTGCTGTAAGCTCATTGCACTAAACCAGCCAATAGAACCGACACAACTAAAAACACTAATTGCGGCTGTAGTGCTTTTGTATTGCCACAGTTTACTGAGTGTTTGCGGCTCTTTTAATAATAAATAGCCAAGTAATATTAGCGTTTGTAGACTAATTACAAACAGTAAAACCCAAGCGGCAGAGTGTGGAAATAGTAACCCCGAATTTAAACTCGCTTCACGTACCCACAGTGATGTAAGCGCAAAGCAAGTACCACATGCAAGCCCCAACAAAGCCGTTTTAGCATTAAAGGTTTTTACACTGGTTATGCCACTAAGTAGCAATACGGCAATAGCGCCAAAAAATACACCAAGCCAACCAAGTAAAGAAAGTGCTGAGCCAAAAAATAATACACCTAAAATGGCAGCCACTAACGCCTCGCTTTTAGCAAGACCAGCCCCTACAGCGTAGTTATTCATTTTAAATAACTTAACCATTAAACCAGTGGCGAGTATTTGCATAACGCTTGCGCCAATAATAAATCCCCAAAAGGCATTATTAAACGTAGGCATGGCGGTATCTTGATATTGATACAAACCATATAAATACACCGCCGCAATAGGCCCCGCAATAATAAAGCGGGAGAGGGTTACGCCAGCAACACTGACATTACTACTTAATTTACTTTGCAGGGCATTACGCCATGCTTGCATGAAGGCGGCTAAAAAAGTGAAAAATATCCAGGTCATGGTCGTCATCGTTAAAATGTAAGGCAGTAAAGTTAACAAGCTTTGTGAAGTAAAGCGATGCATTAACTATGATGTTGAATATTCATCATCTGCGACATTATGTCGCATGGGTTTGAGGATATATTTAGCTATAGTAAGCCTGATGTTATTGTTAGCCGCCAGCGTTTGTCATAAAACGTATCTGGCGGCTTTTTTATTGCGCTTATGCTAAATTATCCGAAACATCAAAAGGATAAATTATGACAACATTAGTTGTATGTGCATTACTTGCGGTATTAATGCCTTACTTTGCAAAAGTGCCGGTTGCTATAGCAATGGCAAAATTAGGTCGATACGACAATAAACATCCAAGAGCGCAACAAAAAAAATTAACCGGCTTTGGTGCTCGGGCGCTCGCTGCTCATCAAAACTGTTTTGAATCGCTCGCTGTTTTTGCTGTCGCTATTGCAGTTGTACTGGGCACTAACTCTGTAGGTGCAGTGACCGAAACGCTAGCGGTTACGCATATTGTGTCGCGTATTTTGTATTGCGTTTTTTACTATATGAACCTAGATATAATTCGCTCATTAGTGTGGTTTATTGGTTTGGGTACAGCCATATCCATGATTGTGGTGAGCTTATAACTTTATGGCGTAAAACCACAAAGCAAGCAGCCTAAAAGGGCGCTTGCTTTGTAGTCTTGAAAAATCTAATAAAGTTAGTGCGATACTTTAATTCGCTCTATTAAATCGGTATTAGCAACTTCATTGTTTATTGCAAAATCGAGCTGTACAAGTACGTTTTGATAACCCATTGATGAGGGTTTGTATTGCCACTGTCTTAGCGCCTTTTTAGCTTCACGGTCAAATATGGCTTCAGGCTTTGCACTAACAACAGAAACATTAGCGGTTTCACCATTGGGAGTTATATCGTACTTTAATACCACTGAGCCGCTGATGCCTTGTTGAGCTGCTTGTATTGGATAAAGGGGTTCGATACGCATTGTCGGTGAAATGTGATCCTCTTTAGTCATTGCCTCTGGTTGCTTTGCAATCGCTAATCCACTTAGCATACTTGCGGCTACAAGTAATAAGCCACCTTTAGCAAGCTTTGAACGCTCCCCACTGTGTTTTATATTAGTTAGTCGTTGTAACATGGTTTTTTTATCTCCGTAGTGTGAATAAGCCATAAGTCCTGTGGGCGCATTTGCCGCGCAGTTTATTAAGGCTTTGCTATATAAAATATGTTGTTGTGTGGTTTTATTGCTAAGTACCCGTTCATCACAAGTCAGCTCTTGTAGTCGGCGCATGCTTGCGTAACAAAACCAAGCTAGTGGGTTAAACCAAAGTAAAATAGTAGGTAGTAATATAAGTGCGTTTGTTAGGTTGTCTTTGCGTTTTATGTGTACGTTTTCGTGCTCTAAAATAAGCGCTAATGTGGCTTTATCAAACTGGGTATTGTAGTTACTCGGTAACACCAGCTTGCTGTTTAAAATACCGACCACCATTGGCGTGGCTACATGTTGGCTGGTATAAGTTTTAACATCAGCGGTAAGAGTGCCTTCAAATTGTGTTAACTCAGTTAACTGCAGGCTTTTAACAAAGCGGGTATGCGTAATAAAGCTAGCTATTAATAACCCTGCGGTAATAAGTACATACATGAGCGCCCAGCTAATACCCATTTCATGTATAAAGGGTTGGTTAGGGGTGATTAAGTAATGGCTAATATTACTATTTTGCAGTGGTTTAATCGCATTTGGTAAATTAGCAATAACCAATGCTGCAGGTAATAGCCATGCTAATTTATATACAAACCGCGAGCCAAGGGCTTTTAAGCCAAACCGCTCGAGTAAAATAAATCCACAAAACAAAATACTTAATAGTAGTTGCTGCTCAATTAACCAATTAAAACCAGTTTGAATAACCATGTTAATCCCTTACTTTTGGTTTTTTTCCCAGTCATCTATAACTTTTTTAAGCTCGTTTATATCTTGCTGAGAAAGCTGCTCCGATTTAGCAAAACCGCTTACAAGTGGCGCAATACGTCCACTAAAAAAGCGCTCAATAAAGTTTTGGCTTTCTTTTAAGGTGTAGTCGGCGCGCTCCATACACGGCATATAAATATACTGACGACCTTCTTTTTCAAATGTAAGTGCGCCTTTTTTTACTAGTCGACCTAGTAGGGTTTTAATGGTTTTTTCGTGCCATTGCTTATCGTCGCTTAAGCGCTCAATTATTTGGCTCGCGGTGGCGGGGTAGTTAATCCAAAGTGCGTCGAGCACGTCAAACTCTGCTTTTGATAACTCAATCATGCTATTGCCTACAAATGTAATCTTTAATTAAAGACTACGCCTGTAATCTGTAATTGCAAGTTTATTTTTAACTTTTTGAGATGTAATTAAGTGACTTGGTATTAGATTTTTGAAATATCGTTTTTATTAATTTGTATATATTGGTTTTCAGGTAGGTTTAGTTTTGAAAGGGTGAGGTCACTAAATTGCACTCTAAATAAATCAATTACTTTATATCCGCAGTAATGCGCCATTTTACGTATTTGTCTGTTTAGCCCTTGTTTTAAAACAATACTAAACTGATTGCTGGCTATTTTATTTACTTCACAAGGCAGGGTTATGTGTTTATCAACGGGTACGCCTGCTGCCATTTTTTTACAAAAAGCATCGTCTAAAGGCTTATTTACGGTGACTAAATAATGTTTAGGCTGGTGGAAGTCAGGATGTATTAGTTGATTACAAAAATCCCCATCGTTGGTCAAAATAAGCAAACCGCGAGAGTCTTTATCTAATCGACCAATAGGGTAAACGCGGGTGAGTGTGGGCAAATGGTGAATAAGGCTGGCTGGGTCATCAATATTTAATTTGCAGTCAATACCTACTGGTTTGTGGTACGCAAAATAAACTAAATCGGCAGCACCTTTAATTTCTTTTTCATTCACTATTACAATGTCTTGCTCATCAACGTGATCTATATGATTCGCTGGGCGATTATTTACAGTCACAACACCTTCATCAATTAAACGCGATGCCTGTTTACGAGAACAAATACCTGCATGGGCAATATATTTAGCGAGTCGGATTTTTGTGCTCATAACGTGTGACGCCAGCGGCTAATAAAAATTTGATCGTGATTATAGCAAAGCTGCGTATCGATAATGTTAAATAACCAGAACTCAGGTTAAATATAAAAAGGTAGCCAAGATGGGTATTAAATTTTCACAGTTAAAAAAGCACGAGCCGCTACAAAAAGTCATTGTTCACTCGTTAGATATGGCGCTTTATCAAGTATCAGTAATGATTAATAACGTTGAATACTATGTAACAGAAGACAGCGGTGAGTTTTTAAGAGCGCTAAGCCCACTGCATGTTCAAAAGCGTTTTGACAAAATAGCGTATGCCGAAATGGTACTGCGCCAAACAAGCGCTTACGACGAAATGTGCGGTCAGCCAGAAAAAACCGGCAGCAATATGCTCGAAGTACCTTACGGTAAAAATAATCTTTATTGATTGAGCTAATTTGCTAGTATCTGCTTTTTAAGGGCGATAAATGTATCAATTAAAAGTAGATAATACCGATGCGTTAAACTCAGCGCTTCGCGCACAAATGGTTGAATTTAACGCCCAGCATTTTGATGCGCAAAGAGTGCCATTAGGTTATAAATTTACTGATGAGCAGGGCGAGCTTGTTGCCGGTATTAGTGGGTGTGTGTTTGGAAATTGGCTGATGATTAGTTGGCTTTGGTGTAGCGATAGTGCACGAGGTAAAGGGCTTGCAGATAAACTGCTAACGGAACTTGAACAAGCTGCTGTTGAGCTAGGAGCAACAACTGCTCAGCTTGATACACTTGATTTTCAAGCAAAACCTTTTTACGAAAAGCGCGGTTATAGTGTTAAGTATCAACTTAATAATTACCCACGCTCAGGTACGCGTTACTTTATGGAAAAGCCACTTTAATTTTTGCTGGCTATTTTTCTTTTAGTGGCTCGCCTTCAAAGGTAATACCTAAAAAAGGTGTTGCCTCTGGTGCTAACATAAAAGTGCGAATATTTAGGTGATCATTGCCTTTTGGGTTTTGCAGCACGTCTTCTCGGTAAAACTTACCAAAACAATCCAACGTATTTTGTTTACTTAAATCGTTTAATTTAGCAAACGCAAAAATTTTACATGAGCCGTTGTTCTCACTCGCAGCGCTAAGTAATCCATGGTTATTAAAGCCACATGCAGTAAAGTCGTAATTTGCTTCAATCACCGCCATTGTATCGGTAAATTGAATGCTTTTTGGATTTTCAGCAAGTGCTTTTAAATAGTTATTTAGTGTCATGTGTTACCTTTGGATTTTTAATTATTTAGCGCTTAACTCTAGCTCATCTGTTTGCTGATTTATATTGAATTTAAATCGCGATAAAAAGTTCATCCCTAGCAAACCTTGTCCGCGTGTGTTTTCAATGCTCAACACTTCAAAACCATAAATAATTTGCGAGCCCACTTTAAACGATTCAATTTGATAACGCTTTACAACAATTTGACCATTCGCTGTATTTACCGTTACATCGCGTAAATACAAAGGCTGTGGCGAAATTTGCTCAATTATACTTGTAGGTAGTGAGGTTACGCTTGCGCCTGTATCAATCATTAATTCGGTCGATAGATTGTTATTTATTTCGGTGTTTATTAAGTAATGCGCGCCGTAAGGCGTTAAAGCAACAAAGTCGTCTTGCGATTGTGCTTTATTGATCATAGCTTGCAGTGTTTGCACTTGGCTTTTTAGATTGTGCTGGTTTGGCATTCGATCAAGGGTTGCTTGTGCACTAATTAAATCGCCTTGCTGAAAGTAGGCGTACGCAAGCGGATATAAAAACTGCGCGTTATCGCTTTTATAATCAAGCCAAATTTGTGTTTGCTCAATAATAGCTTGCCAATTTTGTTGCTCAGTTAATGTGTGTAATTCGTTTTGAGTGAGCGTATTTAAACGTGTATTTTCGTTACTTTGCTGATCAGCAGGTTGTAATGAATTAAGCTCAAATAAAGCAATAATGGCGTTTTGTGTTTGCTCGCTATTTATTAAATACTCAACCTGTAAGTTAAGTAATTCTACGTTATAAGGGCTGTTATTTAATAGCGCATTGAGAAATGACTCGCTGAGTAATAAATTGCTATTTAGCCATGTTTTAAGCTGTATCAGCCACGATGAATAAAGTTTTTTTGCACTTTCTGGGTAGCTATTTTTGAGTTGTTGATAGCTACTAAGTGCGGCTTCAAATTGGTGTTGTTTAAATTGCTGCTTTGCCGTATTTAGTAACGTATTTTGTTGTTTAGGCGATATGCTTTGCTGGGCACTTTGCGTTTTTTGTGGTGTAGTTAACGCAGGCTGCGGCCATAATAAATAAGCGTTAAGGCTAAGCGAGCCAATTAATAGCAAGGTGATTAGCTTGGTATAGTGGCTCATTGTGACCTCTTATTTTTAAACGAGTTTATACCAATTTTATTAAAACATGATCATTTTATCGCATTAAATAACTCACTAACTGCGTTAAAAATTATTTATATAGAACAACTATATGTCACAATTTTCGCCTTGTTATTGTGCTATTTTCTTAGCGCTATAATAGAACACTTATTTAATGCAATTGGTATTATTTAATAAAGTGCGTTAAAGCATGGATGTTGACTATTTCAATATCAGCCAGCCCTTTATAGGCATAGTTAGCGCCTTGATCGTTTAACCATACCGATTGGCAGCCGGCATTATTTGCGCCTTGTACGTCGGTGTCTAGGCTATCGCCAATATGTAAAATATCGCTTTTAGCAACGTTTAAATGTGTGGCTGCTTTATCAAATAAAGTGGTGTGGGGTTTTGCTTTACCGTGCATACCTGCTTGTAATACTAGCTCAAATTTGTTGTGTAAATTAAAGCGTTCAATTTCAACGTTACCGTTAGTAATTGCAACAAGCGTAAAATGTTTGGCTAGATTATCTAGTAAGTTTAGTACGTCATCGCTTACGACTATGTTGCTGCGCGCATCGGCAAAGGCGTTATAGGCGGCATTTGCATGGCGCTCTACATCATCTGCGGTAAACCCAAGTTTAGAAAGCGCTAAACGTAGGGTGTGTTTGCGCCATTTAGTTACGTCATCTGCAAGGTCTGGGTTTTGTATTACGGCAAGTTCGCGACATAGTTGCCAGTACTTTGGACCTTGCTCTTGATAGCCCGGTAGCGCGTTTAAATAATTTTGTTGGGCTTTAACGGCTGCTTTTATAATAGGGTGATTGCTGTATAGCGTGTCGTCTAAATCAAAGCTCATGACAGAAAATGGCTTAATAGCACGATTAAATCGGATCATATTTATTTTCCTAATCAGTTCGTTTTTTTGCGCGAGGGTGAGTGTTGTCGTACACCTTGGCTAAATGTTGAAAATCTAAATGCGTATACACTTGTGTAGCCGACAAACTGCTGTGCCCTAGTAATTCTTGCACGGCGCGTAAATCACCAGATGATTCTAAAATATGTGACGCAAACGAGTGGCGCAGCTTATGCGGGTGAACCTGCGAGCTAATGCCTTGTTTTATTCCCCACTCTTGCATGCGTAGGCGCACTTGGCGAATCGAAATACGATTTTTTTGGCTACTTAAAAATACTGCTATTTCATCGGGCTTTGTAAATTGAGGGCGTATTGTGAGCCATTTTTTTAATGCGTCTAACGCTTTTTTACCCACCGGAATTAATCGCTCTTTATTGCCTTTACCACGCACTAAAATTTCGCCATTAGCAGCGCTAATATCTTGCATGTTAGCGCCAACTAATTCGCTTATACGCAGCCCTGATGAATACATAAGCTCCATCATTGCCTTATCTCTAATTGCGAGAGGCTCGTCGTCGGGTATTTCGAGTAAGCGCGCCATTTGATCTACGTCGAGATTTTTAGGTAGGGGCTTTGCAAACTTAGGACCTTTTATACCCACCGCCGGATTATGGTAATGCGATTGCTCGGCAATATTTTTTGCTTTTAAAAACTTATATAAGCTGCGAATACAACTGAGCTTTAAGCTAATTGTACGGCCACTTAATTGTTTTGATCGCAGTGCCATGCTGTAGCGGCGAATATGCTCGCCTTGTACGCCAAACCAGTCATCACATAGTTTGCTAAAATAAAGGGCTGCAAAGCCAAGTTGGCTTACGTATTGGTTTACGGTGTGCGCTGAATATTGTTTTTCAAACTTTAAATAATCGCTAAATAGCGTTATAGGTGTACGCCAATTGTCGCTTAACTGGATAGTATTAGGCGCATCGTCACTCATGCTAGTTTTTGCAACCGCAGGTGTAATGCGTTTATAAAGTCGAGTACAAACAGGTTATCTTGAGCGGGCTCAAAATGGTTTACGTTACTGCTACCAAACGCCAAAATAGCGATAGGGTGTGTAGTGTCGCCAATTAAATAAATGGCGACAGATTGTGTATCTTCACTAAATAATTGTTCGCGTTCTTGCTGATTAATACGCCCTAAATAATGCCCAGAATGGGTAAGGCGATGTGCAATAAGTTCGTCGTATTCGGGATTATATTTTACTAATTTGCAGTCGTTAACATCTTCACTTGAGCAAATTATATTGCGCAGGTTATTTGCTAGCGTATCAAAGTCGTCATGATTCCAAAGCTGGCGATGGCACTGGCTAAACAAACGATATACAAGCTCGTTTTGCGTTGCATGCTTGCTCATCGCGTCTATTTGGCTTTTTAAAAGCGTGTTGTGCTCGCGTAATTGGCGTTGCTGAATATGTACCAGCGACGTTGCACCTTGAGCTTGTTGGTGCAGCTCAAGTTGTGCGAGTAGCTCCGGGTGTTGAACCAAAAAATCAGGATGTTGATGTAAGTAATCAATAACCTGTTCTTTACTTAGCTCGCTCATAGCGCTACTTGTCCGTCGAATACGTGCTCTGCGGGGCCTGTCATGCGTACAGGGTGACCTTCGCCACTCCAACGTACTTGCAAGCTACCGCCTGGTAAATCTACTTGAACGGTTGTTGATAACTTATTTTGCATATGACCAATAACCATTGCTGCACATGCGCCTGTGCCACAGGCTAGGGTTTCGTTAACGCCTCGCTCCCATACCCTTAATTTAATGTGTTCTTGCGATACAACCTGCATAAAACCAATATTCGCTTTTTGCGGAAAGCGTTCGTGGTTTTCAAGTAATGGCCCCAATATATCAACTTGCGCGGTGGTTACGTCGTCAACTTCTAGTACGCAATGCGGGTTACCCATAGATACCGCGCCACTAAATACAGTGTGTTCTTCGGTTCTAATAATATAAGTAAGCTCACGCTTGCTCGCTTTTAAAGGGATTTTACTTGGCTCAAAATTTGGATGACCCATGTTAACCGTTACTTGACCGTCTTTTTCTATGTAGAGCGTTAAGTTGCCCGACTTGGTCGACACAGTAATTTTATGCTTGTTAGTAAGGCCCTTCATACGTACAAAGCGGGCAAAACAGCGTGCGCCATTACCGCATTGTTCTACTTCGGTACCATCGGCATTAAATATTCGATAATGAAAGTCGAGATCAGGAGAGTATGGCGCTTCAACCATTAGCAATTGGTCAAAGCCAATGCCAAAATGGCGATCTGCCAGTTTTTTGATTTGATCTCGCGACAAAAAAACATTTTGTGTAATGTTATCAATCACAACAAAGTCGTTGCCTAAGCCGTGCATTTTGGAAAAATTAACTAACATAGCGCTCTAATTCGGTTTTGCTCTGTGCTAATCATGCCACAGAGCAGCTAGTAGACAAAAACGTTTATGGTAAAACTTTCTCACCTTGATAAAGGCTTTCAATAGTTTCGCGTTCACGAATAAGATGGTGCTGCTGACCATCTACCATTATTTCTGCAACACGCGGGCGCGAGTTGTAGTTTGAACTCATGGTAAAGCCATATGCACCAGCACTTCGCTGTGCGAGTAAGTCGCCTTGTTTAAGCGCTAGTTCACGATCTTTTCCTAAAAAGTCGCCGGTTTCGCACACCGGACCCACAATATCAAAGTTGTGAGTCGGTGTTTCGTCGTCGCGAACTGATACCGGAATGATTTTTTGCCACGCTTGATAAAGCGCAGGGCGAAGCATGTCGTTCATACCTGCATCTACAATGGCAAAAAATTTGTCTTGGTTTTGTTTAATAAATTCAACTTGAGTAACTAAAATACCTGCGTTAGCTGCAATAGCGCGCCCTGGCTCAAAAATTAGTTCAAGGTGTTTATAGTTAGCTAAGCGCTCGGTAACTTGCGCTGCATATTCACTTGGGTGCGGTGGTTGCTCGTTGTTATATGGCACGCCTAAACCCCCACCAATATCTAAGTGAGTTAGCTCAATACCGTTGGTTTTTAGCTCATCAATAAGCGCCATGAGTTTATCAAGGGCTTCTAAAAAGGGTCTTACTTCAGTTAATTGAGAGCCAATATGGCAATCAACACCAATTATTTTTAAACCAGGTAAAGCCGCTGCTTGTTGATAAACACTCACCGCTGTTTGAATATCAATACCAAATTTATTTTCTTTTAAGCCGGTAGAAATATACGGGTGTGTTTTTGCATCTATATCGGGGTTTACACGAATAGAAATAGGCGCTTCTAAATTAAGCTCACAAGCAACTTCTGAAATTCGCTCAAGCTCAGAAGCTGATTCAACGTTAAAGCATTTAATGCCTAACTTTAATGCGTACGCTATTTCGTCAGACGTTTTAGCCACGCCCGAAAAAACCACTTTAGAAGCATCGCCTCCTGCTTTAATTACACGTGCCAGTTCACCCTTCGACACAATATCGAAACCCGATCCTAAGCGCGCTAATATATTAAGTACGGCTATATTTGAGTTTGCTTTAACGGCGTAACACACCAAGCTTTTATGATTTTTAGTGGCGTTAGCAAACGCTAGGTAATGGCGCTCAAACGTAGCACGCGAGTATACATAACAAGGTGTGCCGTATTGCTGCGCTATGCTTGCCACACTTACGTCTTCGGCAAATAATTGGTTGTTTTTGTAGTTAAAATAATCCATTTATTGCTCCTGACTTTGCTGTGTTTTTGCTTGCTCAGCGGTAGTGGCTGGCTTAGCTGTATTTTGAGGTTGGTTTTGCTCTGTTTGTTGTTCTGGTAAATATAGCGGACCGCTCTGCCCACAGCCAGCTAAGGCGCTTAACAGTACAGTGCTTATTAATAGTTTTTTTAATTGTAAGGTATGCGTCGCTTTCATTAGATTAATATGGTTGCTGGCTTTATAATCGCAGAGTAACAGAATATCTAAAAAATGCAGCTATTCGCGGATGATTTTATTCCTGTTACACTAACAGTACACTTTTAAAGCTAAAACGTACCCAATATTAGGCGGCTCGCCTGCAAAGGAAATAACAATGACTGAACACGAATATCACCAATTAGCCGAAGCTCTTATGTTCACTATTGAAGAGCAAGTTGATGATTGCGAAGCTGATTTAGATTACGAATCGGCACAAGGTATTTTAGAAATTATTTTTCCTGATAAAAGTAAAATAGTAATCAATAAACAAGCGCCTCTTCATCAAGTATGGGTTGCGACTAAGTTTAACGGTCATCATTTTGAAATGCGCGATGGGTTATGGATTGATAACCGTTCGGGTGCAGAATTTTGGGCGTTTATAAATGAAGCATCAACTCGCCAAGCAGGCCAAGAAGTTAAGTGGCAATCAACACTATGAGTTTAGAGTTTGTAGAATTTCCAGCTCAAAGCGAGCATAAAGCAACGGTTATTTGGTTACATGGCTTAGGCGATTCTGGGGATGGTTTTGCACCAGTGGCTCCGCAGCTTAATTTACCAAGTGAACTGGGTATACGGTTTGTTTTTCCGCATGCACCAGTGCAACCGGTCACCATAAATGGTGGTATGGAAATGCGCTCTTGGTACGATATTAAATCTATAGAATTAGATAAGCGTGCCGATGAACAAGGCGTAAGAGATTCGGCTGCTAAAGTAGAAGAACTAATCAACAAAGAAATTGCTAATGGCATACCCGCTAATAAAATTATTTTAGCTGGTTTTTCTCAAGGTGGTGTTGTGTCGCTGCATTTAGCGCCGCGCTTTGAGCAAAAGCTTGGGGGTGTTATGGCGCTTTCTACTTATATGTGTGTGCCGCAAAAATTTGCTGATGAAGCAAAACATACCGATTTAAATGTATTTATGGCGCATGGTAGTCAAGACAACGTAGTACCGCATAGTGCGGGAAGAAGTGCGTTTGAAGTATTAACAGCACATAACATGGATGTAAGCTGGCAAGAATACCCAATGGCTCATCAAGTTTGCGCAGAAGAATTGCAAGCTATTCGCCAATGGTTAATTGCTCGTTTAAGCTAATTTTGGAACCGCTGAGGTCAATATGAGTCAAAAAATAGTTATTAAAGCAAATGTTAAACGCGAACTACAAGAGAGTGTACCAACGGTAAGCTACGAGTGGAATTGGCGTCGTATTGTGAGTATTGCTATGTTGGTATTAATGACCTCTGCAGCAGTTGTATATGGCTTAACAACCTCAGCCAGTGCAGAGCAAGGTGAGCATCCAAATGAGCAGGAACAATTTTTAAGCTTTAGCAGTAACGCTCAAAACCAGACAAACGTTGAAGTAACGGATGTTGAGCCTGAATCATCAATAAACAACATTCCTAACGAGTCCGCAGAGATAACGCAAACGAGCATTGAACCGTTATTAGCTGCGCAGAATGAAGTTGAGCAAAGCATATCAAATAATGCACCTGATAAAGTGAATCCAGTAAATAATGATACAGTTTTATTAGCTAGCAACGATATTGTGATTGATCAAAGTGAGAGTATTAATACAGAGTTAAACTCAAACCTTGATAATGATACGCAGGAAGAAACCGAAGAAGCTGAAAATATAGCTGAGTATGCTGATCAGAGTGACTTACTTTTAGATCAAAAAAGCGATGATGGTGCATTGAGTGGTACTGAAGGTTTTTCGCCTACAGCACAAGTGGCAAGTGTGGCATTAGGCGCGCAAATAGACACAGATAAAATTAGCCGTGCGGTACTTACTCGTAAAGTAAGTAAGCGTGAGCCTACTAATGTGTTTGCGGCAGATATTAGGTTAAGTCAGTTTGATGAAGGGTTATCGTTTTTTAGCGAGATTAAAAACCTTCAAGGGCAGCAAGTTAAACATGTTTGGACGTTTGAAGATGAAACTATGGCTGAAATTACACTCAATGTTACTTCGCCTCGCTACAGAACCTACTCAACAAAAAATATTATGGACACACAAACAGGCCACTGGCGTGTTGATGTTGTAGATGAGCAAGGTAATTTAATTGCCCAAAAAGAATTTAGAATTTTAGCTGACTAAAACTAGCTAAACGCAGTAATTAATTGGATACCCTTATGACAGAAAAAACAAAATTAGTACGCATCGCAACTCGTAAAAGTGCTTTAGCACTTTGGCAGGCCGAATTTGTAAAAGCTGAACTTGAGCGTTTTCATGCAGATGTACGCGTAGAATTAGTCCCAATGTCGACGCAAGGGGATATAATTTTAGATACGCCTTTGGCCAAAATTGGCGGTAAGGGTTTATTTGTTAAAGAGCTTGAGCAAGCCATGTTAGATGGCCGAGCTGATATTGCCGTACATTCTATGAAAGACGTACCAGTAGAGTTCCCAGAAGGATTAGAGCTGTATACTATTTGTGAGCGTGAGGATCCGCGAGATGCGTTTGTATCAAACAATTTTGCTAATTTAAACGCTCTACCACAGGGCGCTATTGTGGGCACTTCGAGTTTGCGCCGTCAGTGCCAAATTAAAGCACTTCGTCCTGATTTAGATATTCGTGATTTACGCGGTAATGTAAATACGCGTTTAGGTAAGTTAGATGATGGCCAATACGATGCTATTATTTTGGCTGCAGCAGGGCTTATTCGTTTAGAAATGGAGTCGCGTATTGCCGACTATATTGAGCCAGAAGTATCATTACCGGCAAATGGTCAAGGCGCTGTAGGTATTGAGTGCCGTATTGATGATGAAGTAACAAAAGCATTACTTGCACCACTTGAGCATACTCAAACACGTATTCGCGTAAATGCAGAGCGTGCGATGAATCGCCATTTAGAAGGTGGTTGCCAAGTGCCTATTGGTGCTTATGCATTAGTTGATGGCGAGCAGGTACATTTGCGTGGTTTAGTGGGTGCTGTTGATGGCAGCGAAATTTTACGCGACGAAGTAACTGGTCATGTAAATGATGCAGAAAAACTAGGCATTGAGCTTGCTAAAAAATTACTAGCTCAAGGCGCAGACAAAATATTAGCTGAAGTTTATAGAGACGCATAAATGACACATATTCTGATAACTCGGCCCGAAGGAAAAGGCGCAGCCCTTGCACAGCAATTAGAGCAAGCGGGTTATCAGGCGTCTTTGTTTCCGGTATTAAAAATAACGCATTTAACACCCTCTAGCACCGAGCTGAGTCCGCTGTTAAATGCGGACAAAATAATATTTATATCGCAAGATGCAGTCAGTGCGCTTGCGCAACTAAAACCAGATATAAATACAAAAGCGCAGTTTTATGCGGTAGGCCAACAAACAGCCGACACAATATATGAACAATTTGGTGTGCGTGCTGCATTGCCTAAATCTAAGCAATATGATTCAGAGGGGTTACTGGCTCTAAAATCACTTGCTCAGGTTGATGGTAGTAATATAGTTTTGGTTAAAGGACAAGGCGGTCGCCCAGATATAGCAAAAGTGCTTAAAGAGCGCGGTGCTTTTTTAAATAATTGCGTAGTGTACAAACGTGAACCGATAAGTGAATTAGGTGGTAACTGGACTGACCACTGGAAAAGCAATAATGTACACGGTATAGTCATAACAAGTAATGCAGCAGTCGATGCCATTTTTACTCCCCTTGCTGCACCACAACTACAATGGTTACAACAGTGCCAATTTTATGTTGCCAGCGAGCGCATTGCCGCATATTTACAGCAACAACAAGTAAGTTTGGCTAATATACATATTGCAGCAGGAGCTAGCGATGACGCTATGTTTACCTGTATTAATCAGCAAGGTAGCAACATGAGCGAACAGTCAAAGTCAGTTACGGCAGAAAAAGCCACTCCAACAACAGCTAATACGGCCTCGGTTAAATCAGCTAAACAAGAGCCTGTAGCCGCTAAAAACACCGCAAATAAAAATAAACAAAAGGTTAGCAAAGTCGCAGTGCTTGCACTTCTTATTTCGCTAATTGTGGCCTCAGGTGTGGGTTATGAGTTTTATCAAAAATTAAATGCGGGTAAGGCGCAAAACCTGGCCGCGAATGAGTTGAGTGAGCAAAATAAGTTACTCGCTCAAGAGCTGCAAGCACTTAAGTCAGCACAATCTAATTTGCAGCAAGCGCTATTTAATAGTGAGAAAAAAGTAGCCGCAACCCTAAGTGAAAGTGCAGCTCAAAATCAGCAAGAGCTAAAAGCAGCCCTGCAAAAAGCGCAGCAACAAGGCTCGTCTTTAAACCCACAAGAAGTAACCAGCTTACAGCGTATGGCTGAGTTTAAGTTATGGGCTGAAAAAGATTACCAAGGCACTAGTGCTGTTTTAAAGCGCTTAGATGCATTACTTAGCGAACACCCTGGAACAGTTGAAGTTCGCCAAGCTATTATGCAAGACATACAAACACTTGATAGCCTTAAACCTGTTGCAACAGAGGCTATTTATTTACAGCTAAACAGTGTACTAAGCAGTATTGACGACTTAGTTTTTAATGCAGTTAATTTGCCAGAAGAAGTTACCGAAGTAGATGAAAATGAATTAAGTGAAGATATAAATGATTGGCAGCAGAATTTAAATAACAGCTGGGGTCGCTTTTTAGACAGCTTTTTAACACTTCACCACCGAGAAGGGGGAGTAGTTGCTCCATTTCTTGATGAGCAAGAGCGTCACCTCGTTAATCAACGTATTAAGCTTTATATTACTCAGGCACAAGATGCGTTACTTAGTAAACAAGCTAGCATCTACTTTAGTACTTTAAGTGAAGCAAAGCGCTTAGTTGATGAGTATTTTAAGAAAGACGATAACGCTACACAAATGGTTTTAAAATCAATAGCTAACCTTGAGAAAGAATCACTTAACTTTAGCCCTAAAGTAACACTTCAAAGTACACAGCAGGTTAAGGAGTGGGTGCAATGATAGGGCTAATAATACTGGTTATTGCGTTAGTACTTGTTATTGGTGTAGCTCCTTACGTTATAAATGAGAAAGGTTATGTCCTTTTCTCATTTAATAACTATACAGTTGAGGGCACTATGATTGCTTTTTGCGGTACAGTGATTGTTATTACTGCGATCGTATTTATTACATATAAGCTAATCCGCTACTTATTATCGATTTATCATAATACTAAACATGGCTTTTTTGCACGTAGCCAAGAGCGTAAACAAGCAGCGATTGAACAGGCGTTGTGGAGTGCTATTAACGATGATTATGAGCATGTAGAGCAGGCTCTATCGGGTAATAGCGTACCAGATAAGTTTGAAGATATTCGCTTAGCATTACTTGCAAAAGCAGCGCTTGCTAATAATCAAACAGATAAAGCACTTGAGCGTTTATTTGAAATAAGCCCAGAGCATCAATTAAAAGTAGCAAAGCTATGGTTGGCAAGTGGCGACAGTAGCGCGATTGAATCACAAATGCGTATTAGCGCAGAAGCTAAAAAAGCCACCGCACTTGAGTTAAAACTTTATGCAGAAGTATTAGTACAGCAACAACACTTTAGTGCGCTGGAAGATTTTTTGCCGCGTTTATTACGCAAAAAAGCACTTACTGATGCACAGTGGACGCAGTTATTTAGTGCCTACTTTAATGCGTTAGATGCAGACAAACTGAGTGAAAAATATAAACAGCTACCGAAAAAGCTGCAAGCTCATGCCCACACCGCATATTTAATGCAAATGGCGCAAGCAGGTCAATTGGCTGTTATCGAAAGTGACTTAATTAAAATGGTTAAGCATAATGAGCAACACTTAGAGCTTGCCAATATATTAAGTAAAGCAACAGCAGCCGACGCGCCTAAGTTGCAAATAAACATACAAGAACGCCTTAAAAAGGATGATTCAAATAATTCACTATTACTTGCGCTGGCTTGCCTTGCTAATGCTAAAGGTGATTATGACTTAGCAGCTAGAATTTTTGATAAAGCACTGAATAGTGACAATAAAAAACAGTTCTCTGAACAAGCTGTTTTAAGTTATAAAAATAGTGCACAAGCAGAAAAGGCGCTCGTTTTATATCAATAAATGACTACACTATAACTACTTAGCATTTTTTGTAGTTCAGGAGCACAAGCATTGAGAAAGTTTTTAATATTAACCCTTAGCTTGGCTTGTGCTTACTTCTTTACTGGGTATTTTAGCAACTCACTTCTTTCTGTTGATGGCTATGCGGTCGCCTCTTGGCCGCCCTCAGGAATTGCTTTAGCGAGCTTTTTAATTTGGGGACGTAAGTCATTTATTGGCCTTATTCTTGGTGCTTTCTGTACTAACTTAATTCATCTTGATAACACCGTAGATATTCTTCATTTTAATGTGCTTTTACAAGCTATTTGCGTCACTTTAGCATCTGTTTTACAGGCTTGGATTGGTCGTCAAATCATAGTAAATGTTATAAAGGCTCCACTAGATTTATCTTCTTTAAAACACAGTGTGCAGAGCCTAATAGTAGCAGGGCCAATATGCTGTGTTATTGCTGCAGGTGTGGGAACTAGCTTATTAGCATTGAATAATGTGATCCCTACGCATGCTATTTTTGATAGCTTTATAGCATGGTGGATTGGTGACAGTATCGGTGTACTTATATTTACTCCACTCATGCTCGCAGCCTTTAATTACACGCAAGTACGCCACCGTATGTTGGTAATTTTACCTTCACTATTAATTTATATACTGATCAGCGTTAGTTTTTATGGCGCTGCCAGTGTTAAAAAAGAAAAAGACATTCAAAAGCAAGAAGCCAAAATACTTACTGTGCAAAATGCTATAAGCCAGAAGCTCGATGGTATTACTGCTCACTTAGGATTGTTAGCTACATTTTTTGCTAGTAGTAATGACGTGAACTTTAAAGAGTTTAAACAATTTACTTCAAAGCAGTTGGACTATAGCCAAGAAATTTTAGCATTTGAATGGATACCTTATGTACCAGCAAATAAACTCGCAGATTTTGAAACACATGAAAATACAGCCACAGGCAAAACTTTATACATAAAAGAAAAGTCACTTGATGGAGGTTGGCAACCTGCAGGTACTCGTAGTAATTACTTTCCTGTAAAATATGTATATCCCTTAAAAGATAATGAAGGTGTTTTAGGGTTTGATTTAGCTTCTAGTAAAGTAAGAGGTGCAGCGCTTAGCAAAGCGAAAGAGCTTAATGAACTTGCACTAAGTGAGCCAATTAATTTAGTCCAAAATACAGCTGAAGACGGTGTGCTTTTTTTATATCCTGTTTTTGGAGAGTCGTCTACCGAAGATGATTTTCAAGGTTTTGTGGCAGCGATTGTCAGTCTGAAACGCTTATCGCAAACACTATTATTTGATCACAACAACTCAATTTCAGTCAGTTTTTTTGATACAACGATACCAGGGAAAAAGCAGGCAATTTATATTGCCGATACCGATAACTCGCAAACGCTGTTTAAAGAATATCAATTGTTGATTGGCAAACGCATGTGGCAGGTCGAGTTATATGAACCAATAGTTAGAACGTCTTGGTTAATGTATTGGCTTGCACAAATAGTAGGTATGTTGTTTGTGTGGTTACTGATTACATTTTTGATTTCAGTTACAGGTACAAACATACAAATTCGCGAACAAGTGGCTAAGCAAACGCATACATTACGCAAAGAAAAACAAAAAGCAGATGAAGCGAGTCATATTAAAGGACAGTTTTTAGCAAACATGAGTCACGAAGTCCGTACCCCTATTAACGGTATAAAAGGGCTGCATTATTTAGCGCTGCAACAGAATGATTGGCAACAAGCAAGAAGTTACATTGAACAAGCAGATGGAGCACTGGGTGTTTTACTGCGGGTATTAAACGATGTGCTCGACTTTTCAAAAATGGAAGCAGGCAAGCTAGACTTAATGCAAGAGCCTATTAATGTAGCGAGTTTAGCGGATGAAATGCTTAATTTACTTCAGTTTGAAGCTGACATTAAATCAATAAAGTTAAGTCTAGATTTTGATAAAATATCAAATTTGGTCATTAATACCGATCCAATCCGCTTAAAACAAGTGCTGCTGAATCTGCTCAATAATGCGGTTAAATTTACAGGGGAAGGTGAGATCACTCTGAAAATTTGGCAGTCGAAAAAAATGACTTACTTTAGTATTAACGATACGGGTATTGGTATTAGTAGCGAAGCACAAAAACAATTGTTTAAACCGTTTGCGCAAGCCGATAGCTCAACCTCACGTCAATATGGTGGTACAGGCTTAGGGTTAAGTATTTGCAGAAAGCTGGTTGAGTTAATGGGTGGTGCAATTGATTTAGTCAGTTATGAAGGTAAAGGTTCTACATTTACATTTAGTTTGCCGCTTATATCGCCTTTACCAAAGGCAGAGCAAATTCAACAGCAATACGACGAAATAGATGTAAGTACCTTATCATTCGCAAACTATAAGTTACTTTTAGTCGAAGATAACCCACTTAACCAGCATGTTGCCAGTGCCATTTTAAAAACAAAAGGGTGTATTGCCGACATTGCTAATGATGGTTTTGAAGCCATAGAAAAGCTAACCGAAAATAGCTACGACATTGTTCTTATGGATATTCAGATGCCAAAAATGGATGGACTCCAAGCAACAAAAGTAATTCGTTGTGATTTAGGGTTAATTGATTTACCCATAATAGGGCTATCGGCGAACGCCCATGACGATGACGTTAAAAAGGCATTAGCCTCTGGAATGAATAGTTATATTACCAAACCTATTGATGCAAATACGCTTTTTAAAACTCTTTGGCATTATTTATCAAATAAATAAGTAACGTTATTTTTTGCACAAAAAGCAGACATATGACCGCTTAAACTTAACGCAAACCATATAGACTTGAAAAATAACTATATCTGCGTATCATGCGCGCAAATTTAACTAAACTGGGTTGCTATTATGATCAATAGAAAATTACCTTTGCTAGATATTCACCGTCATTTAGATGGTAATGTACGTGCGCAAACCATATTAGAACTTGGTCGTCAGTTTAATATAGAGTTACCTGCAGATAACGTTGAGGCATTAATTCCTCATGTTCAAGTTATTGACCCTGAGCCAAACCTTATGGCTTTTTTACAAAAGTTAGATTGGGGTGTCACTGTACTTGGCGACTACGATGCGTGTAGACGCATAGCGATTGAAAACATTGAAGATGCACAAGCACAAGGCCTTGATTATGTAGAGCTTCGATTTAGCCCTTACTACATGGCACAAAGCCAAGGTTTACACCCAGAAGGGGTTGTAGAGGCGGTTGTTGATGGTATTAAATCAGCAACAAAGGATGCAAATATAAAAGCTAACTTGATTGGTATTTTATCGCGTACTTATGGCGTAAAAACATGTCAAAAAGAGCTTGATGCTTTACTCGCATTTAAAAATGATTTAGTCGCTGTTGATTTAGCCGGTGACGAAATTGGCTTTCCTGGTGAGTTGTTTGTAGAGCACTTTAAACAAGTACGAAATGCTTATTTAGCTTCGACTATTCATGCTGGAGAGGCACTCGGTGCTCCAAGTATTTGGCAAGCAATTAATGAGTTAGGTGCAAGCCGAATAGGGCATGGCGTTAAAGCTATTGAAGATCCAAAACTAATGGATTACTTACGCGATAACCGTATTGGTATTGAGTCGTGCTTAACAAGTAATATTCAAACCAGTACAGTAAACGATTTAGCTAAGCACCCACTTAAACAGTTTTTAGATCACGGTATTTTAGCGTGTATTAATACTGATGACCCTGCGGTTGAAGGCATTGAAATTGAGTACGAATATACCGTTGCAGCACCTAAAGCGGGCTTATCTCAAGCTGATATGGAAAAAGCCCAAAAAAATGCATTAGAAATAGCATTTTTAAGCGATGGCGATAAAAAAGAACTTTCAGCAATCGTTAGCGCACGTTAACTCCATTTAATACACATTAAAAATGCCGCTTTATAAGCGGCATTTTGTTATCTGCAATTTAGTGTGTTTGGCAGCTCATGTAATTATCGTAAAGTGCTTTAAGTACATCTGCTCGGCTGATCATGCCGATTACTTTAACACCCTCTACAACAGGGTAGTTTTTTGGTTTACCGGGCTGCATTTGCTCTGCAAGCTCAATAATATTGGTATCGCCGCTAACGGTCACTACCTTTGTTTGCATAAGTTGCGATACTTTAACCATCCCATCACAAAAATAACTGCTTTGCGTAAGTGGTTTTAATAGTTCTTGCTCAGATATAAATCCGACTAGGCATTTATCTTTATCAAATACTGGTGCGCCAAGTAGTTTAAATTTTTGTAGTTCTGCTATGGCTGTTGTCATTTCTGTATCTGGTGTGATATTTGGCAACTTGCGTTGCATAAAATCTTTTACTTTTGTATTTAGCATTTGGGTCTCTCCCGCTGATGTTCTATACAAAGTATGGTTTATAGATAGGAATTTAGGAAATTGTTTATGTTGATGAGATTGATAGGTTTTAACTATTAAGTATTTGTTGTTATATAAAATAAAAGCACCGATTAGGTTAATGCCGATCAGTTAAGAAAATGACCGGTTGACCGATCCAAACGATCATGCAAAATCCGTAGTTAGGAAACTAACT